>DASSQJ010000128.1:0-4068 GCA_035702545.1 Phycicoccus sp. | reverse complement strand
CCGTTCGCCGGGTCCTGCTGGTAGGTCGAGCGGTCGCCGACGAGGGAGGACTGCACCGCCTCCCGGAACGGCCCGTAGAGCCCGGAGGTGTACTTCGCCGCGTAGGCGAGGATCGCGGTGTCGGAGAACCCGGCCGCGTCGAGGGCCGCCCGGACGTGCCCGACCTGGCCGTCCATCATCCCGGAGAGCCCGAGGACGTGCGCGCCCGCCGCGGCCTGCGCGAGGGCCATCGCTGCGTACCGCTCGAGCGTGGCGTCGTTGTCGACCGAGCCGTCGTCGGCGAGCACGCCGCAGTGGCCGTGGTCGGTGAACTCGTCGAGGCAGAGGTCGGCCATGACGACGAGGTCACCGCCGACCTCCTGGACGACCCGGCGAAGGGCGACGTTGAGGATGCCGTCCGCGGCGTCCGCGCCCGAGCCGCACGCGTCCTTGTCCTCGGGGACGCCGAAGAGCATGACCCCGCCGAGCCCGGCCTCGGCGCAGCGCCGCGCCTCCTCGACGAGCGAGTCGAGGGTGTGCTGGACGACGCCGGGCATCGCCGCGATCGGCACCGGGGCGTCGATGCCCTCGCGGACGAAGACGGGCAGCACGAGCTCGGCCGGGTGGAGGCGGGTCTCGGCGACGAGCCGCCGCAGCGCCGGGGTGCGCCGCAGCCGACGGGGCCGGCCCGTGGGGAAGGGCGCCGAGGGCCGCAGCGCGTCGTTCACGTCGCGCGCTTCCGGGCGCCGGGGCGACGCTGGCTCGGGCGCAGGACCTCCTCGCCGGCCTCGGTGGCGGCGAGGGCCAGCGAGCGGCCGTGGTCGGCCAGGGCGTCGACGAGCGCCGCAGCGGACGCCTCCGGGGCGAGGACGTCGACCCGCAGCCCGTGCTCCTCCGCGGTCTTCGCCGTGGCCGGCCCGATGCACGCGATGACGGTGCTCGGGTGCGGCTTCCCGGCGATGCCGACCAGGTTGCGGACCGTCGAGCTCGACGTGAAGAGGACGGCGTCGAAGGAGCCGTTCTTGATGGCGTCGCGGACCGGTGCGGGCGGCGGGGCGGCACGCACGGTCCGGTAGGCGGTGACGTCGTCGACCTCCCAGCCCATGTCCTGCAGACCCGCGACGAGGGTGTCGGTCGCGATGTCGGCGCGCGGGAGGAACACCCGGTCGATCGGGTCGAGGTCCGGGTCGAAGGCCGGCCAGTCGGCGAGGAGACCCTGGGCCGACTGCTCGCCACTCGGGACGAGGTCGGGGTTGATCCCCCACTGCCGCAACGCCTCTGCCGTGACGCCGCCGACCGCGGCGACCTTCAGGCCGGCGAACGACCGCGCGTCGAGCCCGAACTCGTCGAACTTCTCGCGGATCGCGCGGACCGCGTTCGCGGAGGTGAAGCCGACCCACTCGTAGCGTCCGGTGACCATGCCCTTGACCGCGCGCTCGAGCTGCTGCGGGGTGCGCGGCGGCTCGACGGAGATCGTCGGGACGACCTCGGCCCGGGCGCCGTGGTGCTCGAGGCGGGAGATCGTCGAGGCGGACTGGTCCTTGGTGCGCGGGACGAGGACGTGCCACCCGTAGAGGGGCTTGGTCTCGAACCACGAGAGCGCGTCGCGCATCGGCACAGTGTCGCCGACGACGGCGAGGACGGGGAACTTCCCGCGGGCCATCGTCGCGGCCGCGGCGTCGAGGGTCGTGACGACGGTGCGCTGCTCGGTGCTCGTCCCCCGCTCGGTGACCGCGACCGGGGTCCCGGGGTCGCGGCCGGCGGCGACGAGCGCCTCGAGCGCGGCGGCGGCCTTGTCGGGCGCGCCGAGGACGACGACCGTCGTCGCGGGGTCGACCCCGCCGGCGACGTCGGGCGCGGCCGCGCCCGCGACGACGACGTGGATGCCGGCCGAGGACTTCGAGGTCAGCGGGATGCCGGCGTACGACGGGACGGCCGTCACCGAGCTGACGCCGGGCACGACCTCGACGGCGAGGCCGGCCTTGACGCAGGCGAGGGCCTCCTCGGCGAGGCCGTTGAAGACGGCGGGGTCGCCGTCCATGAGCCGCACGACGAGCCCACCCGGGTGGGCCCTGGCGGTCCGCACGACGAGCTTGGCGCGGGAGGCCTGGGTGAGCCGCTCGCCCTGGTCGCCGTGGCCGGCGTCGACGACCTCGACGCCGGGAGCGGCGTGGCGCAGGGCGAGGTCCTCGCGGGCCACCTGGTCGAGGACGACCGCGTCGGCGCTCGCGAGCAGCTCGGCGGCCCGGAGGGTGAGCAGCCCGGGGTCGCCGGGGCCGCCGCCGACGAAGGCGACGCGCGCCGGGACGCGGGTGGTGGGAGAGGTGGACGAGCGCGTGGGGCTCACTGGGCACGCTCCGTGGCGGATCGTTCGGCGGACACGGTCTGGGGCGGGGCGGGGTGGGAGGGGACGGGGTCGGAGGGGACGAGGTCGGCGGCGCCGTCCTCGAGGAGGATGCGGGCCAGGCGCCGGCCGAGGGCGGCCGGGTCGTCGACGCCGCCGGTCAGCGAGCGGCGGATGTCGGTGGAGCCGTCGGGCGCGGCGACGACGGCCCGGAGCGAGAGCTCGGGGCCGGTCATCCCCTCGACGACCTCGGCGAGAGCGCCGACGGGTGCGGAGCAGCCCGCCTCGAGCTCGGCGAGCACGGCGCGCTCGGCCGTGACGCAGGCGTGGGTGTCGGCGTCGTCGAGCGGGGCCACGGCCGCGAGCGTCGCGACGTCGTCGGCGCGCGCCTCGACGGCGAGCGCGCCCTGGCCGGGCGCCGGGAGGACCTGGATGGGGTCGAGCACCTCGGTCGCCTCGTCGAACCGGCCGATGCGGCGCAGCCCGGCCGCTGCGAGGAGGACGCCGTCGAGCCGGCCGTCCCGGACGGCCCGGATGCGGGTGTCGACGTTCCCCCGCAGGTCGACGAGCTCGAGCCCGAGCCCGAGCGCCGCTACCTGGGCCCGGCGGCGCGGCGACCCGGTGCCGACCAGGGCGCCGGAGGGGAGCTCGGCGAGGGTGAGGCCGTCGCGAGCGACGAGGACGTCCCGGGGGTCCTCGCGGGGCGGGACGGCGACGACGGTGGTCCGGGGGTCGGGAGCCGTCGGGAGGTCCTTGAGCGAGTGGACGGCGAGGTCGACCCGGCCCTCGGCCAACGCCTCGCGCAGCGCGGAGACGAAGACGCCGGTCCCGCCGAGGGCGGCGAGGGGGGTCGTGGCGTCGCGGTCGCCCTCGGTCGTGACGAGGACGAGCTCGACCTCCACGCCGAGCGCCCGCAACCGGTCCGCGACCCACTCGGACTGGGTCCGGGCGAGCACGGAGCGACGGGTGCCGAGGCGGAGCACGCTCACGGCTGCTCCCCGGGGATCGCCGGCGGCGCCGACACGAGCGACACGGCGCGCGGGTCGAGGTCGAACAGCTCGGAGAGGGCCCGGGCGTAGTCGCCACCCTGGCCGTCGCGAGCCAGCTCCTTGACGCGCACGGTCGGGGTGTGGAGCAGCTTGTCGACGACCCGCTCCAGAGCCCGCCGGACCTCGGCGCGCTCCTGCGGGGACATCTGCGGGGTGCGCCGCTCCAGGCGGGCCAGCTCGTCGGCGACGAGGTCGCGGGCGCGGGCGCGCAGGGCGGTGACCGTCGGCGCGACGGCCTGGGCCGAGCGGGCGACGAGGTGAGCCGCGACCTCGGCCGTGACGAGCTCACGGGCGGCGGAGACCTGCGGGGCCGAGCCGGTCCGCGCGAGGTCGTCGCCGAGCTCGGCGAGGCCGACCCGGGTGGCCCCGGGCAGGTGGCCGACGGCGAGGTCGACGTCGTGGGGCAGCGCCAGGTCGACGTACACCTGCGGGCGTCCGCCGCGCGCGGCGAGAGCCGCCGCGACGTCGTCGGCGAGGACCACCTGGCCGCGGGCACCGGTGGAGGAGATGACGAGGTCGGCACCGACGAGGGCGTCGGGGAGCTCGGTGAAGGGCCGGGCGAGCCCTCCGGCGCGGTGCGCGACGGACTGGGCGCGGCCGTGGTCGCGGTTGACGACGACGACCTCACGGGCACCCTCCCGGGCCACGAACGCGGTGGCCAGGGCTCCCATCCCGCCTGCCCCGACGACGAGGACC
>DASSQJ010000127.1:0-15574 GCA_035702545.1 Phycicoccus sp. | reverse complement strand
TGAACGGATGGTCTCTGTGATCCTTCGCTCCGTCTCGTTGTCGAGGGCGGATGTCGCCTCGTCGAGCACCAGGAGGGTCGGGTTCGCGTACAGCGCACGTGCGATCCCCACCCGCTGCCGTTGCCCGCCCGACAGCCGGCTTCCGCGGTCCCCCAGCATGGTGTCGGCACCCGCCTGCAGCTCATCCACGAGGTCGGTGAGCTGTGCCCTCCCGATGGCGTCCGCCAGTCGCGCGTCGTCGCTCGCGTCGAGGCCGAGCGCGATGTTTTCTCTCAGGGTGGCGTCGAGAACGAAGACCTCCTGCGGGACCAGGCCGATTGTCCGTTGCCACGCGGCGAGGTCCTGGGACACCGGGGTGCCGTCGACGACGACTCGGCCTCGTCGTGGCTCGTGGAGCCCGAGGATGATGTCGACCAGCGTGGTCTTGCCGGCGCCGCTCGCCCCCACGAGCGCGACGGACCGGCCCGCATCGATCGAGAGGCTGACACCGTCGAGGACGTCGTGATCGCTGTCCGGGTACCGGAAAGACACCTCCTCGAGGACGAGGGCCTTCGTCAGGGGCAACGTTCGGCGCGATGGGCTGCCGGCCCGCTCGGACAGGTAGGCCTCGGACACCTGGAGGTCCTCGAGCAGGTCCGCGACGACGAGTTCCATCTGGGGCAGGCCGACGCGGATCGACGCCGAGGCCGCGAGGAGCCGGTTGACGCTCGGCAGGAGCCGGAAGCCGGCCGCGATGAACAGTGCGATGAGCGGGAGGGTCTGTCCCGGGTCAGAGGTCAGGCTCACGACACCGACGACGAGGATCACCCCGATGATGAACAGCATCTCGAGGACGTAGCGCGGCAGCTCACCGAGGAACGTGGACTCCGCCTTCGCCGAGGCCCAGCTGCCCCTGGCCTCGAGGTACTCGTCGATGAAATGATCCTGCGTCTGGCGGACCCTGATCTCCTTGAGGCCTCCGAGCGACTGGAGGGTGGCCCGAAACGCTCTGGCCCCGGTGTCGGCGAGAGTAGCCCCGGCCCGGCGGCTGCGTGGCTTGACGAACCAGTTGACGACGAAGAAGGCCCCCGAGAAGAAGACGACCGCCACGACGGCTGGCACGGGCATCTGCAACACGATGAAGCCGAGAACGACCGTGATCGTCAATGCCTCACTGGCGATGCCCACGAGGGTCACGACGACGTTGCCGTACAGCGAGCTCGTGTAGTCGAAGAGTCGCGCGACGAGGTCTGCCGGGCTACGCCGCTGCACCTTCGAGTAGGGCCCACGGAGGTAGCCGATGAGCAGGCGGTGCGCAGTCTCGACCTCCTGCTGCGCCGTGAAGTGCAGGACCCAACGTCGGAAGAAGACCGCGAAGGCCGTCTTGGCCGTGTAGACCACGAGCACCGCAACACCCAAGAGGACAAGGAGAGTCTGCGGCGACGGATAGCCCGTGGCCTCACGCAGCCATCGCACGGGCGCGCTCGCAGGGCCGATCTGGGTCAGCTGCTGGATGAGGAGGAGCAGTACCGCGAGGCCGAGCAACTCGAGCCCGGCGAGGACCACGGATCCCGCTGCGACGACGACGAAGCGCGCCCTCACCCGGTGCGGGAACAGCACTCCCGAGCCGTCCGGGAGGTACCTCTTGGGGATCCCTTGGATGACTTCGACAACCGCGAGGCGCGACCTCCGCAGCCTTGGCGCTTCCGGCCCACCGGTCACGGTCGGTACCACGCCGGCGGAACGCCGAAGTCGGGTAGATGCGAGCTGTTCGGCGTGTCCAGAGGGTGCGGCAACCTGGCCTGACTCGTGGAGACCACACGGTCCTTTCGGAGGAGTGTGACCTCCATCGCCGGCGGGATCTCGACCCCGAGGTAATCGATCGGGAACTCGTAGTTGTTCACGTGCAGATGCACGACGACGAACTGGTCGAGCACCTTACGCCATACGTCCTCGATGGCCGGGAGCGTGAACCGTTGGTGGAGCGTGTGGAGGGCGTGCAACTCCAGGACGACGACGCGGAAGCGCCCGAGGAGGGCGGCGTCCGTTTGGGCCAGGACCGTCCACTCGGCACCTTCGATGTCCATCTGGAGAATGAGGTCTCCTTCGGGTTCCTTCGTCGACACCCAGTCCCCCAACGTCGTCCAGCCCGGGCGCGTGCTGACCCCGACGAAAACCGGCTCGAAGTCGAAGAGCTCGTGGGCCGTCGGGGGTGCGGCGACAGACCCGTCCGCCAGGTGCGACCGGATGCCTCGCTCCGCCAGCGCCAGTTCGACGTCCGCGCTGCTCGAGACCCCCGGCGAGAAGCAGGCGACGATGCCCTCGAGGTCATCGGGGACGAGGTAGCTGCCGTCGCCCCCGGGGCCCAGTCGGACCATGGGGATTCCGGGATCGGTGACGTGGAACAGCTCGACGAACCGCTGTACGTCCTCGCGCGACGACCCGAGCGCCGAGTCCTGGGTGAGGCGTGCCATCCGAGCCCGCTGGGCCGCGATCCGCGAGGCCCGCTCGATGGCCGGGGCGTCCGCCTCGTGCGCCCAACGGTGGAGGAGCTCGCGCAGCAGCTTCTGCTCCTGCCGGATGGAGGGAACCTCGCGGGCCAGGTTCCAGACGGAAGCCGGGACCCAGGCGGGGCGGCCGCGAGCGCGCCACGAGGACAGCAGTCGCCGGCTGGCCGGGAGCCGAGCGGTGCGGGGTTCGGTGACCATGCGCCCTTCCTCCGGGGTGACAGCGACACAACTCTAGGTGGACCATCGACACGCCCGCAGCGACACCACGATAGGGACGAGCCCTGCCGGCCCCGGGGTTGCGGAGGTGCAGGCCGGTCGCACGGGACGTCGCTCCCATTCTGGCTAGAGTCCCCGGGTGAACACAGCCAGGGACGCCGGCAGTCCGCGATGAGCACGCAGCGAAGGGTCCTCGTCATCGGCCCGGTGTTCCACGGCTACACCGCGACGATCGGCCAGGCATTGACAGCGCGCGGCCACCGCGTGACCACCCACGCGTACGACGCCCGGTCGGGGATCCTGGCCCGGGCGCGGACCAAGGTCGTCGAGGAGCTCCCCGAGCTCGTGGGCGTCACGACGTGGCCCACGACCCAGCGCCGCGCCACCGCGGCCGCCGTCGCCGCCGTCCGGGACGTCCGGCCGCACCTCGTCCTGGCGGTGAAGGCGGACGTCCTGACGACCGACTTCTGGGACGCCGCTCGAGGCGTCGGCGCGACCACGCACCTGTGGCTCTACGACGAGCTGCACCGGATGCGCCTCGACTCGGACGTGCTCGGGGCGGTCGACGTCGTCACGTCGTACTCGAAGCACGACACCGCGACCCTGTCCGCCCGAGGAATCCCGGCGACACACGTCGCGAACGGCTTCGATGCACGGCTCGGCTGGCGTCCGGTGCCGTCGGACGACGTGCTCTTCGTCGGGGCCCGCTACCCCAACAGGGAGCGGTTGCTCGTCGAGCTACGCCGTCGAGGGGTGCCGGTTCGCGCGGTCGGTCGGGACTGGTCGGGCCATCCCTGGGACCGCCTGCGGACCTGGGACCCCCGCCGCCCCGACGTCCCGGGCGAACGTGACGTCAGCCGGTCAAAGGGGTACGGGATGATGGCGGGCGCAGCAGCCAACCTCAACATCCACTACGACCAGGACGGCTTCACCATGCGGACCTTCGAGATCCCCGGCACAGGGGGTCTCCAGCTCGTCGACCGCCCCGACGTCGCCGAGCTGTACGCCCCCGGTGAGGAGGTGCTCGTCTACGCCGACGTCGACGAGGCCGCCGACCTCGCCGCTCGGGCTGTCCGGGATCGCTCCTGGGCCCGACGGATCGGTGGAGCCGGTCGTCGCCGGACCCTGGCCGACCACACGATGGACCACCGCGTCGCGGAGCTCGAGCGCCTGTGGGCCTGACTCATCCCGCGGACCTCGAGGGCTGGAAGAGGTGGCAGCGCGCGCAGCAGCCGTTGACCCGGAGGATGCGCGCGGGGGCCGAGAGGCTACGACTCCGAGGCGGCACCACTCGTCCCGCCGTTCTCACGCGCGGCGGCCCGCGGCCCCGAGTCCTCGTCGCCCTCGACGCCACCACCCCGACGGCAGTGGGCGCGTTGTTGGCGCCCGTGCTCCGACTGCCGGCCGAGGACGTGGCGATCCTCTCGGCGAAGCCCCTCGGCGCCCTGCTGCCGCCCGGATGGACCGAGTCCGCCGGCGATGCGAGGACCCAGCTGGCCGACACCGTGACGAGTAGCTCGATCGTGCTCGCGCTCGGCCACTACCTCGAGCTGGGGTCGCTCGCCCACCCCGTCGCCGCGGAGCGCGGGGCCCGGTTCGTCACCGTGCAGCACGGCCTGCTGACCCCCCACGCGCCCCCACTCGCGCCGCGGACCACCCTCCTCGCCTGGAGCGAGGCCGACGCCGCCTACTGGACGGCGGGGCGCGACGACGTCTCGACGACGGTCGTCGGGTCGCAGCTGCTCTGGGAGGCCGCCGAGCACCCCCTCACCGACGTCGACCCGGGCGCGACCCCCGTCTTCCTCGGCCAGCTCCACGGCGCCGAGCTCCCCCGCCGGGTCCTCACGGAGGCCGCCGAGGGATTCTGCCGGTCCACCGGCGCGACCTACCGGCCGCACCCCTCCGAGACCGACCGCCGGTCCCGAGCCACCCATCGGCGCTGGGAGCGGTCCGGCATCCGCGTCGACCGCTCCGCCACGACGCTGCGCGAGGTCCGCGCCCCCGTCGTCAGCGTCTTCTCCACCGGGGTCCTCGAGGCCGCCGCCGCGGGCATCCCGGCGTGGGTGCACCTCCCCGCACCACCCCGCTGGGTCTCCGAGTTCTGGACCCGCTACCGGCTCGCCACGTGGGGCGGGGCACCCACCGCCTCGCCCGAACGGCCCCCCGTGGCCCCCTCCCGCGCCGTCGCCGAGGTGGTGCGGGGGATGATGGCCGGGTGAGGATCCTCTGCGTCGTCCCCGCCCGGGGCGGGTCCAAGGGGGTGCCCGGCAAGAACCTGCGCACGGTGGCGGGCAAGCCGCTGCTCGTCTGGACCGTCGAGCAGGCCCTCGCCGCGCGTCCCGCCCTGGACGTCGTCGTCTCGACCGACGACGAGCAGATCGCCGAGGCGGCCCGCGCAGCCGGAGCCGCCGTGCCGTTCCTCCGGCCCCCCGAGCTCGCTCAGGACACCACCCCGACCGAGCCCGTCGTGCGGCACGCCCTCGAGGCGGCCCGCGCGGCCGGCGCGGCCCCCGAGGCGGTGATGCTCCTCCAGGCGACCTCCCCCGTGCGGCTCCCTGGGACGGTCGACCGGGCCGTCGCCGAGTTCGAGGCCACCGGGGTCGACTCCCTCGTCGGCGTCGTGCCCCAGGCGCCGTTCCTCTGGACCCCCGGGCAGCGGCCCACGGCGGCCTACGACGTCACCGCCCGGCCGCGCCGGCAGGACCTGACCCCCGAGGCGATGCGCTACCGCGAGACCGGGTCGCTGTACCTCACCCGGTCGTGGGTCTACGACGAGCTCGACAACCGGATCGGTGGCCGCGTCGGCCTCTTCGTCATGGACGAGGTCGAGGGGAGTGACGTCGACACCGAGCTCGACCTCCTCGTCGCCGAACAGATCCTGCGCAGCCTCGCCGCACCCGCCGGGAGCACCCCGTGATCATCGAGCGCGCCATCGCGCCCTACGTCGTCCACGCCGAGGAGCCCGTGCTGCGGGCCCTGGAGAAGATCACGGCCAACAAGGCCCGCATCGTCTTCTGCGTCAGCGAGCACGGACACCTCATCGGCTCGCTCACCGACGGCGACGTCCGCCGCTGGATCACCGCCCGGGAGGAGGTCGACCTCACCCGGCCCTGCGCCGAGGCGGCGAACACCGGCGTGGTCTCCGCACCGGTGACCGCTCCCCCGTCCGAGGTCCGACGGCTCTTCGCCGGCGCGGTCGACCACATCCCGCTCCTCGACGACCGGGGCCACCTCGCGGCCGTCGCGGTCAACCGCAACGACGCCTTCCGGGTGGGCCGCCACGACGTCGGTCGTGGCCACCCGACGTTCCTCGTCGCCGAGGTGGGGAACAACCACAACGGCTCGGTCGACCTCGCCCGCCACCTCGTCGACCTCGCCAAGGAGGCCGGCGCCGACGCGGTCAAGTTCCAGCTCCGCGACCTCGACGTCCTCTACCGGGGCGGCACCGGTGGCGCCGGCGAGGACCTCGGCCCGCAGTACACCCTCGACCTGCTCGCCCGCTTCAACCTGCCGGCCGACGACCTGGTCCGGGTCTTCGACCACGCCCGCGACGTCGGCATCGACGTCCTCTGCACGCCGTGGGACCTCCCGAGCGTCGACGTCCTCGTCGACTACGGGATCCCGGCCCTGAAGATCGCCTCGGCGGACCTGACCAACCACACCCTGCTCCGGCACGCCGCCGCCTCGGGGACTCCCCTCGTCGTCTCCACCGGGATGTCGACCGAGACCGAGATCCGGGAGAGCGTCGCGCTGCTCCGCTCGACCGGGACGCCGTACGCGCTGCTCCACGCGCAGTCGACCTACCCCGCGCCGTTCAAGGACCTCAACCTGCGCTACCTCACCCGGCTCGCCGAGCTCGGGGACTGCCCCGTGGGGTACTCCGGGCACGAGCGCGGCTACCACGTCCCCCTCGCCGCGGTCTCGCTCGGGGCGACGATCATCGAGAAGCACTTCACCGTGGACCGCTCGATGGAGGGCAACGACCACCGGGTCTCCCTCCTGCCGGACGAGTTCGCCGAGATGGTCGCCCGGGTCCGCGAGCTCGAGGACGCCCTCGGCACGACGGATCCGCGCGTCGTCTCCACCGGGGAGATGATGAACCGGGTCAACCTCGCCAAGAGCCTCGTCGCCGCCCGCGACATCGCGCCGGGCGAGGTCATCGACCGGGAGGCCGTCGAGGTGAAGAGCCCGGGCCGTGGGCTCCAGCCGAACGCCCTCGACCGCCTCGTCGGGCGCACCGCCAACCGGGCGTTCCTCGCCGGCGACTTCTTCTTCGCCGCGGACCTCACCGACGTCGCGCCCAAGGCCCGCGACTACTCCTTCCGCCGGCCCTGGGGAGTGCCCGTGCGGTACCACGACTGGCACCGCCTCGTCACCGACACCCGGCCCGACTTCCTCGAGTTCCACTTCTCCTACAAGGACCTCGACCTCGACCCCGCGCCCTTCTTCCGCGACCTGCCGGAGCACTGCACCGACCGCGACGGCGTCCTCGGGATGGCCTTCACGACCCACCTCCCCGACCTGTTCGCCGGTGACTTCATCGTCGACCTCGCCTCCCTCGACGACGACGTGTGGGAGCGCTCGGTCCACGAGCTCCAGCGAACCATCGACGCCACCCGCGCCCTCACCCGGTGGTTCACGCTCGAGGAGGACCCGGTCGTCGTCGCGACGATGGGCGGGTTCACTTCAGACCGGCACCTCGACCCCCGCGAGCGGGCCCGGCGGTACGACCGGGTCAGCGCCGCCGTCGCGCGGGTCGACCGCAGCGGCGTCCGGCTCACGGCGCAGACCCTGCCGCCGTACCCGTGGCTCATCGGTGGCCAGCACTTCCACAACCTCTTCCTCGACCCGGACGACACCGCCGACTGGTCACGGACCGCCGGCATCCCGCTCACCCTGGACACCTCGCACACCAAGCTGGCGACGAACTTCCTCGGCCGCTCGTTCGCCGAGGCCGTCGAGCTCCTCGCGCCCCTGACCCTCCACCTCCACCTCGTCGACGCGATGGGCGTCGACGGCGAGGGCCCGCAGGTCGGTGAGGGCGAGATCGACTGGCCAGTCCTCGCCGAGCAGCTCGACCGGCTCGCGCCGGGCGTCTCGTTCATCCCCGAGATCTGGCAGGGCCACGTCAACGACGGCGAGGGCTTCTGGACGGCCCTGGAGCGCCTCGAGCAGTGGTTCTGAGCCCCGGGCCGATCGCGCTCTGGGTCGTCCCCGTCGGGGAGGTCGCCGGAGTGGGCCGCCACGTCCTCGACGTCGCCGAGGTCGGCATCCCCGGCTACCGGGTCGTCGTCCTCTGCCCGCCCGGACCGCTCGCCGTGCGCCTGCGCGACCTCGGTGCCGCCGTGAGCAGCGGTCCGGTCGGTCCCGAGAACGGGGTGCGGGCCTCGGTCGCCGCGGTGCGCCACGCCGTGCGAGCGCTGCGCCCGGCGGTGGTCCACTCGCACCTGCCCTGGGCCGACGTCGTCACCGCCGCGGCCACGGTCGGACAACCCGCCGCGCTCGTCACGACCGAGCACGGCATCGCCGCGGACGACCTCGTCTACCACGGGACCGCCTGGCGCTCGCGCCTCCGCGGCCTCGCCCACACCGCGCGCCTGCGGCGGGCCGACGCCGTCATCGCGGTGGCGGAGGCGACCGAGCGCACCGTGCGCGCCAAGTGGCACCCGTCCCGCTCGACCCCGGTGCGGGTGATCCGCAACGGGGTCGACCGCCCGGCCGAGCCGCCGAGCCGGACTCCGGGGCTGCGCGTCGCCTCGATCGCCCGGCTCGCGCCGGAGAAGCGGGTCGACCACGCCCTCCGGGCCTTCGCCGTGCTCCGAGCCCGCCACCCGTCCGCGCGCCTGACCGTCGCCGGGCACGGCCCGGAGGAGCCGGCCCTCCGGCGGCTCGCCGTGGACCTGGGCGTCTCCGGCGCGACCGAGTTCGTCGGTCACGTCGACCCGGCCCCGCTTCTCGACCAGGTCGACGTCCTGGCCCAGCTCTCGGTCTGGGAGAACTGCTCCTACTCCCTCCTCGACGCCCTCGTCCACGGGGTGGGGGCGGTCGCCACCCCGGTCGGGGGCAACCCCGAGATCCTCCCCCGCGAGGCCCTCGTCCCCCATGACGACCACGCGGCGATCGCCCGGGTCGTCGCGGCGCAGGGCCTCGACCCGGCCCTGCGCCCGTCCCTCCCCGACGGCTGGCCGGACCGGCGCACGATGAGCGCCCAGGTCTCGGAGGTCTATGCAGAGGCCCGCGGGGTGGCACGATGAGCCGGGTCGTCCTCGCCGCGAACAACGGGGAGGTCGGCGGCGGAGAGGTGATGCTGCTCGCGACCGCCCAGGCCCTTCGCGACCTCGGCGTGGACGTCCAACTCGTCGGACCCAGCACGCCCGACGGAGTCCTCGACCACGGAGCGCGCCTCGGGTTCGAGGTGACTCGACTACCGGGGGACCGGCGGGCCTACCTCGCCCGGCTCCGGGGGTGGAGCGCAGGTCAGCCCGGGTGGATGTGGTGCCACGGGCTCGTCCCCTCGCTCGCCACGGCCGGGCGCCCCCGGCGCATCGTCCACCTCCACCAGGGGCCCGCCCGCCTGCACGCCGCCGCGGTCCGCATCGCCCGCCGGGGCGCAGCGGCGGTCCTCGTGCCGAGCCAGTCGATGGCCCGAACGGTGCCCGGCGCCGAGGTCCTGTGGAACTGGTCCGCCGCGCAGCCGGGTTCCCCTCCCCACCGCAGCCTGCACGAGCCCGTCCGG
This sequence comes from Phycicoccus sp., assembly GCA_035702545.1. GTDB lineage: Bacteria > Actinomycetota > Actinomycetes > Actinomycetales > Dermatophilaceae > DASSQJ01. The sequence goes on along the minus strand of DASSQJ010000127.1, from coordinate 6,133 downwards.
GTGGGCTTCATCGGTCGCCACTCGGCCGACAAGGGCCTGCACGTCCTCGCGGGGGCGGTGCGACGCCTCGAGGAGGCCCAACCCGGCCGTTGGCGCCTCGTGCTCGCCGGTGACGACCGCTTCGTGCCGGAGGACCAGCGCCGCCGCGTCGCCCATGCTCTCGACGGCATCGACTCGCTGACCTCCCGGCTCGGATGGTGTGACCGCGCGGCGTTCTTCGCAGCCGTCGACGTGGCCGCCTTCCCGTCGACCTGGGCCGAGCCGTTCGGCCTCGTCGCCACCGAGGCCATGAGCGCGCGCGTCCCGTGCGTCGTCAGCGACGCGGGCGCCCTCCCCGAGGTCCTGGGCCCGGCGCATCCGTGGGTGGCGCGGGCGGGGGACGTCGAGGACCTCGCCACCGTGGTGCGACGGTGCGCCGAGGCCTCGCCCGGAGATCGGCAGGCCGTCGTGGAGCGGGCGCACGCGCGATGGGAGAGGTACTTCTCGCCGGACGCGGGCCGGGAACGCGTTGCCTCCCTCGTGACGCGCCTCGGAGTGCTCACGTGATCCGACGGATCGTAGTCCTCTGCAGAAGGTTGACCCTCTGCGAGGATGTCGGGCGGACCCCCCACCGAAGTGAGCCAGCAATGCCCCCCAAGACAACGCTCGACCGCGCGTTCGATGCGGTCGGCGCCCGGGGTGGCCGGTGACACACCTGCTCCCTGACGGCCGGACCGTCGGCATCGCCCACGACTACCTCACCCAGCGCGGTGGGGCGGAACGGGTCGTCCTCGCCCTCGCGCGGGCGTTCCCCGGCGCCCCGGTGCACACGACGCTCTACGACGCCGACGCGACCTACCCCGAGTTCGCGGACCTCGACGTCCGGGTGTCCCCGCTCAACCGGGTCGGACCGCTGCGCAGGTCGCACCGCGCGGCCCTCCCCCTGCTGCACCTCGCCTCCGAGGCGATGACCCCCACCGAGGACGTCGTCATCGCCTCGACGAGCGGCTGGGCGCACGGCTTCCACGCGACGGGCGACGTCGTGGCCTACTGCCACTCACCGGCCCGCTGGCTCTACCAGAGCGAGGCCTACCTCGGCGGGCCGCTGTGGCGCTCGCCGCGAGGGGTCGCGCTCGCGGCGCTGCGGCCGATGCTGCGGCGGTGGGACGCCCGGGCCGCCCAGCGCCCCGTGCGGTACCTCGCCAACTCCCGGGCCGTTCGCGAGCGGATCCGGGAGGCCTACGGCATCGACGCCACCGTCGTCCCGGCGCCCCATGCCATGGACCCGGCGGCCGCCCAGGAGGAGGTCCCGGGACTCGTCGACTGGGCCGACAGCGGCTACCACCTCGTCGTCTCGAGGTTGCTGCCGTACAAGAACGTCCACATCCTCCTCGACGCCGTCCGCGGGACGCGCCATCGCCTCGTCGTCGTCGGCAGCGGACCCGACCGCGACCGCATCCGCGGCGCGCTCACCCCGAACGTGCGCCTCGTCTCCCGTCTCTCCGACGCCCAGATGCGGTGGACGTACGCGCACGCCACCTTGCTCCTCGCACCCAGCTTCGAGGACTACGGGCTGACGCCCCTCGAGGCCGCCGCGTTCGGCGTCCCGAGCGTCTCGCTGCGGGCCGGCGGCTACCTCGACACCGTCTGCGAGGGTGTCACCGGCGTCCACGTCGACAGCCCCGAGCCGGCCCCGTTCCTCGCGGGCATCGAGGCCGCTCTGCGCCGGACGTGGGACCCGCGGGCGATCCGGGCGCACGCCGCGACGTTCTCGGAGGAACGCTTCGCGGAGCGGGTCCGCGAGCAGCTGACCGCTGTGCGGCAGCCCACCACATGATTACTTCGAACCAGAGCCAGCGCCCCCTCCACCACGGCATACTGGGCCCCACGGCTGGTGCAGGGCTGGCCGGTGACAGGCGCTTCGGCGCGGGTGGTGGTGCACCATGATCATCGACGACGTCACCCAGCGGGCTGCGCTCACGCGCACGACCCGGTGGCACCGTCTTCTCCCCTCGTTCGCCGCCGTCGGCGGCGATCTCGTCGTCATGACCCTCGTGATCCTCGCGGCCGGGCTCGGGCGAGCCCGGCTGCCGATCTTCAACGAGACCGGCGACGTCGACAACCTCGTCGCGGCGGCCGCGATCCCCCTCGCCGTGGGCTGGGTGGTGTTCCTCGCGGTCCACGGCGCGTACGCGCCGCACGTCATGGGGGCGGGGACGGCCGAGTACAAGGCGGTCGTCCGCGGCACCCTCGTCGCGGCCGGCGCGACCGGGATCGTCAGCTTCCTCTGGAAGCTCGAGTTCTCGCGGGGGTTCTTCTTCCTCCTCATCATCGTCGGCGTGCCGGCCCTCGTGCTCGGGCGGCACCTGGTCCGGCGGGCCGTCCACGGGCTGCGACGGCGGGGCCACCTCACCCTGGCGGTGCTCGTCGCCGGCTCCCCCGCCCAGGTCGACGAGATCACCGGGGTCCTCGAGCGCGAGAGCTGGCTCGGCTACCGGGTGCTCGGCGCGGTCGTCCCCAGCGGTGAGCGCGTCGAGCGCACGCCCGGTGGTGTGCCGGTCATCGGGACCACCCTGGCGACCGCCGCGGTCGCCGAGGAGACGGAGTGCGACATCGTCCTCTTCGCGGGCGGCGCGGTGACCTCGGCCCAGGAGATGCGCCGGGTCGCGTGGCAGCTCACCGACTCCGGGACCCAGATCATGGTCGTCCCCAGCCTCACCGACGTCGCGAGCGACCGCGTCCGGGTCCGGCCCGCGGCGGGTCTCCAGCTCATGGAGCTCGAGGGCGCCCGCGCCCAGGCGGCGACCCGGGTCTCCAAGCGGCTCTTCGACCTCGTCGGGGCCTCGGCCATCATCGTCCTGCTGAGCCCGGTGCTGCTCGTCACCGCCCTCGCGATCAAGCTCCACGACGGCGGCCCGGTCTTCTTCAGGCAGCGGCGCGTCGGGCGCGACGGCGAGACCTTCGAGTGCTGGAAGTTCCGCTCCATGGTCGTCGACGCCGACCGGCTGCTCCACACGGTCGCCGCGACGAACGGCCACGGGGTCGACCACGTCCTCTTCAAGGCCGCGGACGACCCGCGGATCACGAAGCCCGGCCGGTGGATCCGCCGGTTCTCCCTCGACGAGCTGCCCCAGCTCGTCAACGTCGTCCGCGGCGAGATGAGCCTCGTCGGCCCGCGGCCCCCGCTGCCGGAGGAGGTCGACCGCTACAGCGACGACATGCGCCGCCGGCTCCTCGTGCGGCCGGGCATGACCGGCCTCTGGCAGGTCTCCGGGCGCTCGGACCTCTCGTGGGACGACGCGGTGCGCCTCGACCTCTACTACGTCGACAACTGGTCGCTCGTCCAGGACCTCGCGATCCTCGCCAAGACGATGTCCGCCGTCGTCTCCGCCCGCGGGGCCTACTGACTCCGGGCGTCGCCCACCGTCAGCGCCGCTGCGGGGCGGGCTCCGGCGTGGCCGGACGCACCTCCGGGAGGTCGTCGTCCTCGTCGTCGACGAGCGGGCCGACGTCGGGGCCGGGCACGGCGTAGCGCCGCCGGGTCGCCTCGTCCGAGCCGTAGCCGCCGTACCCGTAGTGGACGCCGCTGAGGCCGCGACGCGACGCCAGGTTGAGGACCACCCCGACGACGCGTGCGCCGACCTGGCCGACCATCCGGGCGGCGAGCCGGGCCTGGTCCTTGTGCGTCTGGCCGACCGCGAAGACGAGGAGCACCCCGTCGCAGGTCGGAGCGAGGACGCCGGCATCGGTGACGGGCAGCAGCGGCGGCGCGTCGAGGAGGACGATGTGGTCGCGCGCGAGGTGATCGACGAGCTGCCGCATGCGGAGCGACCCGAGCAGCTCGCTGGGGTTGGGAGGCGTGCGTCCGGCCGGGATGAACCGCACGTTGACCTGGTCGGTGTCCTGGACGACCTCGCGGAGGGGGACCTGGCCCGCGAGGAGCTGGGAGAGGCCGACCCGGCCCTCGGTGTCGAAGAGCCGCGCAAGGGTCGGCCGGCGGAGGTCGGCGTCGATGACGACGACCTTCTGGCCGGCCTCGCCGAGGACCCGGGCAAGGGTCGCGGTGACGGTGGACTTCCCCTCGTGGGCGTTGGCGCTCGTCACGACGATGCTCCGGGGCGGGTCGTCGACGCCCACGAACCGGAGGTTGGTACGGACCTGCCGGAAGGACTCGGCGGCCGGGCCGAGCCGGTCGAGGCGGCCGCGCCCGGTCTCGCCCTTGAGCTCGCGGACCAAGGGCACGACGCCGAGCACGCTCGCGCCGGTGGCCTCCTCGACGTCGGCGACGGTCCGCAGCCGGGTGTCGAGCTGGCGGCGGGCCAGGACGAGGAGGTAGGCGAGGACGAGGCCGACGACACCGCCGAGGAGGAGGTTCTGGCGCAGGTTCGGCGCGACCTGGACACCGGGGAGGGCCGACTCGATCGGGACGATCTGGACGAGGGCGCGCCCGCCGGGCTGGTCGGCGGTCTCGATGCGGTTGGCCTCCTCGGCGGTGGCGGCGATGACGGCGTCCGCGAGCACCCGGGCCTCCTCCGGGGAGGGTCCGGTCGCCGTCACCTCGAGGATCACCGAGTTCGGGGCGACGGTGGCGCCGACCCGGGCGGCGACGGCCGAGGGCGTCGCGTCGATGCCGGTCTCCTCGATCGCCCGCTGGGCCACGGCGCGGCTGGTGACGAGCGGCAGGTACGAGTCGGCCTTGCTCCCGCCGAGGGTGGCCGCGGCGATCCCCTCCCCCGTGGAGGCGGCGCTGCCCGTGACGCGGACGTAGCCGCTGGCGTCGGCGCGGTACACCTGCGCCATCCGAGCGGTGACGACCGCACCGGCCAGCACCCCGGCGACCGTGAGGGCGAGGATCATCCACAGGTGGGCGCGGGTGAGGCGCGCGACGTCGAGCAGGGTCACTGGCGGTCCTCGGCTGGGGCCGGCTCGTGGCGACCCGGCGTCCCCCGATTTTAGGCCGCGGCGACCCCGATCCACCGGAGGTCGGGCCGGTTCGGCACCTACAGTGGGCGCGTGTCCGAGGGTCGCGCCGTGCCGCTGCGGGTCCGGGTCGAGCTCGCGCACGCGGCGGTCCAGCGGCTGGCCGAGTCCTGCGGCGTCGACCTGCTCCACATCAAGGGCCCCGCGGTCGCCCCGGGCCTGCGGACCGTGGACGGCGGCGGCGCCGACGTCGACGTCATCGTCCGCCCCGACGGGGTCGAGACGCTCATGGCCGCCCTTGCCCACCACGGATGGCGGGTCGAGACGACGTTCTCGGCCGGGTCGGCGTTCGACCACGCGGCCAACCTCTACCACCCGAGCTGGGGCCTGCTCGACGTCCACCGCCGCTACCCGGGGATGGACCGCGACCCCGGGCACGCCTTCGGCGTGCTCTGGCAACGCCGACAGTCCGTCGAGCTGGCCCACGTGCCGTGCCCCGTCCCCGACCCTGTCGCGCAGTCCCTCGTCCTGCTCCTCCACGCGGCCCGCACGCCGAGCGGCACCGGGCCGCACCGCGACATCGCCCCGAACTGGACCGACCGGAGCGAGGCGGACCGCGACGCGATCCGGGCGCTGGCGGCCGAGACCGGCGCGACGGTGGGGCTGGCCGCCGCGACCGGCACCCTCGACGAGCACGCCGGGTCCCCGGAGGCCGCGCTCTGGGAGGTCTTCGTCCACGGCGGTGACCGGGTCGACGAGTGGCGGGCCCGCTGGCTCGCGGCTCCCGGTGCCCGTGCCAAGGCGAGCGTGGCCCTCAGGTCCCTGGCGGTGAACCGGTACTACCTGGGCCAGCGCCTCGGGCACGAGCCGAGCCGCGCGGAGGTCCTCATCGAGTTCTTCCGCCGTCTCGGCCACGCCGGTCGGGAGCTCGGCGGCCGGGTGGTGCGGCGGTGAGGACGTTGCGCATCGGGCACCGCTGCGGCTGGGTCGAGCAGGGCGGGATCGTCTACGTGGCGCACCTGCCCGACGGTCCGCCCCTCGTCCTCGACGGCTCCGGCGCGGTGGTGTGGGCCGCCCTCGTCGAGGGCGGCACCCTCGAGGACCTCGTCGCGCGGGTCGCCGCGGCCACCGGCGAGTCAGCGCAGGTCGTCGCGGCGGGCGTCGAGGGGTTCGTCGACGGCCTCCTCGCCGCCGGGGTCCTGGACGCGACGACCGCTGCGGCCGACGAACGCTG
>DASSQJ010000126.1:0-2192 GCA_035702545.1 Phycicoccus sp. | reverse complement strand
CCCTCCGCCCCAGACGATCTCGTAGACCCGACGCAGCTCCCCCACCGTGAACTCGGGTCCACAGAACGCGGCGGCCAGTCCGGTGTACTCGATCTTGGCCCGCGCGCGCTCGAGGCCGTCCTCGAGGATGCGGCGGTGGTCGAACGCCAACCTCCCACGGGTTCCGGCGAGGACGTCATCCACTGGCAGCCACATCGCCTCGGCCGCGTCCGAGCCGGCCGTCGGTTCGGGCACATGGGCTGCAAGCGCCAGGAAGGCGACCGTCACCACCCGACCTCGCGGATCACGGTCCGGATCCCCGTACGTCGCGAGCTGCTCGAGCACGACGTGGTCCGGTCCAACGCCGGCCTCCTCCTCGAGCTCACGGTGGGCGGCGTCGACGAGGCTCTCGGCCTCGCGCACGAACCCGCCAGGCAGGGCGAGGGCGCCCCTGAACGGTTCACCACCTCGGCGAACCAGCAGGACGCACAGCGCCTCCTCCCGAACCGTGAGAACCACCAAGTCCGCGGTGACGCTGAAGATCGGGTGCTCGCTCACGTACTTCCGCGTGGCCACGGGTCTCCTTTTGGTCGCCTTGACAGTAAAAGTGCACCGCGATATTTTGTCCTCACGACAATTTAGCACGAGGAGGCCGCATGGAACCCACCCTGACCCTGAGCCCGCGACAGACTGATCGTGCAGCCGGGGTCCTCCTCGGGCAGGCCTGCGGGGACGCGCTCGGGGTTCCCTACGAGTTCCGGGAGCTGCCCGAGACGGAGCCCGTCATGAAGGGTGGCGGCCTCGGCCCCTACGCCCCCGCCGAGTGGAGCGACGACACGCAGATGGCCGTGTGCATCGCGCGCGTGGCCGCCACCGGCGCTGACCTCGAGTCCCCAGCCGCCCTGGACAGCATCGCGGCCAGCTTCCTCGAGTGGCAGGCCCGCGGAGCCACCGACGTGGGCGTGCAGACCCGGTGGGTGCTCCGCACCACCCGCAGAGCGGATGGCGAGCCTCTCCACTCCGCCATGGCCCGCACCGCCGCGGAGTACCACCACCGCACCGGCAGGGCGGCCGGCAACGGTGCCCTGATGCGGACATCGGTGGTCGGACTCAGCGCACTGGCCGACCGGGATGCCACGGCCCGGCGGGCTCGCGCCATCGCCGAGCTGACCCACGCCGACCCGCTCGCCGGCGACTCGTGCGTCATCTGGGCCGAGCTGGTGCGTCACGCCGTCCTCACCGGCGAGCTCGACCCCCACCTGGCGCTGGACCTCCTGCCTCCAGAGCGGGGCGCCCGGTGGGCCACTTGGATCGACGAGGCGGTCCGCCAGGCCACGCCGGCACGTCACTCCCCCAACGGGTTCACGGTCACGGCCCTGCAAGCCGCCCTCGCGGCGGTCGTCAAGGCACAGAGTGCCGAGGCGGGCTCCCGTCGACTACGCCGGGGACTGGTCGAGGCGGTTCTCGCCGGTGACGACACCGACACCGTCGCGGCCATCGCCGGTGGACTGCTCGGCGCACTCCACGGCGCGTCGGCCGTCCCCGCGACGTGGCGCCGGAGGGTGCACGGATGGCCCGGCCTCCGGGCGCGGGACCTCATCCGGCTCGCCATCTGCACCGCACGGTCGGGGGCCGACGACACCCGGTGGCCGAGCGTCCGCACCATGGGGTACGCCGAGCAGTGGGATGCCGGCCGCCCGCTCGGCGTCACCCATCCCCACGACGACGGTGTCGTCATCGGCACGCTGGCGGACGTCGGCCGCCGCGACGAGCTCGGCTTCGACGCGGTGGTCTCGCTGTGCCGCCGGGGAGTCGACGACGTGCCGGCCGCGGGCATCGCGCCGGAGGACCACCTCGAGGTCTGGCTCATCGACTCCGAGCATCCTGACGACAACGCCGACCTCGACTTCGTCCTCGACGACACGGCCGCAGCCATCGAGGAGCTCCGGGCGGAGGGCAAGCGGGTCCTCGTCCACTGCGTCGCGGCGCAGATGCGCGCGCCGAGCGTCGCGGCTCGGTACGGGGTGCGGCTGGGCGTCGACCCTGAAGACGTCGAGCGGGACCTCCGAGCGGCCGTCCCGACCCTCCGGAGTGCATCGAGCCCATTGTGGCGCACCGCACTCCGACCCGTCACCTTGGACCGAGCCCTGAACGGAGGTCACCGGTGAACGCGGATCGAGCTGCTGTCGAGCACTGGGAGGACGGCGTCCGCG
>DASSQJ010000125.1:0-18180 GCA_035702545.1 Phycicoccus sp. | reverse complement strand
CGACCTTGGGGTGCGACACGAGGGCGGACTCGATCTCGGCGGTCGACAGGCGGTGGCCGGACACGTTCATCACGTCGTCGACCCGACCGAGCAACCAGATGTTGCCCTTCGCGTCGTACTTGGCGCCGTCGCCCGCGAAGTAGTACTTCGGGCCGAACCGGCTCCAGTACGTCTCCCGGTACCGCTCGGGGTCGCCCCAGATGCCGCGCAGCATCGCCGGCCACGGCTTGGTGAGGACGAGGTAGCCGACCTTCTCGGCCTCGGTGAACGGGTTGCCGTCGTCGTCGAGGATCTCGGCCGAGATGCCGGGGATGGGCTTCTGCGCCGACCCCGGCTCGAGGGTCGTCACGCCGGGCAGTGGGCTGATCATGATGCCCCCGGTCTCGGTCTGCCACCACGTGTCGACGATCGGCGCCCGGTCCCCGCCGATGTGCTTGCGGTACCAGAGCCAGGCCTCGGGGTTGATCGGCTCACCGACGCTGCCGAGCAGGCGGATCGAGGACATGTCGAACTTCGCCGGGACGTCCGCGCCCCACTTCATGAACGTGCGGATGGCGGTCGGCGCCGTGTAGAGGACGGTCACCTTGTACTTCTCGACGATCTCCCACCACCGGCCGCGGTGCGGCGTCTCCGGCGTGCCCTCGTACATCACCGACGTCGCCCGGTTGGCCAGCGGCCCGTAGACGATGTAGCTGTGGCCGGTGACCCAGCCGACGTCGGCGGTGCACCAGTAGACGTCGGACCCGGGGTGGACGTCGTGGACGACCGCGCTCGTGTACGCGACCTGGGTGAGGTAGCCGCCGGTCGTGTGGAAGATGCCCTTCGGCTTCCCCGTGGTCCCGGAGGTGTAGAGGATGAAGAGCGGGTGCTCGCTGTCGTGGGCCTGGGCCTCGTGGGTCTCCGGCTGGCCGTCGACGAGGTCGTGCCACCAGATGTCGCGCCCCTCCTCCCAGTCGACCTCCGTGCCGGTCCGGCGGACGACGAGGACCTTCTCGACGGGCGAGGCGTCGTCACCGTGGTGGATGGCGGCGTCGACCGCGGCCTTGAGCGGGGCCGCCTTGCCGCGCCGGAACTGGCCGTCGGTCGTGACGACGACCTTCGCCTCGGCGTCCGCGATCCTGGTGTGCAGCGCCTCGGCCGAGAACCCGCCGAAGATCACCGAGTGGGGCGCGCCGATCCGCGCGCAGGCGAGCATCGTGAAGACGGTCTCGGGGATCATCGGCATGTAGATGGCCACCCGGTCGCCCTTGGCGACACCGAGGGACTCCAGGGCGTTGGCCGTGCGGCCGACCTCCCGCTGGAGGTCCGCGTACGTGATGGTCCGGGTGTCCCCGCCCTCACCCTCGAAGTGGATGGCGACCCGGTCGCCGTTGCCGGCCTCGACGTGGCGGTCGACGCAGTTGTACGCGACGTTGAGCTCGCCGCCGACGAACCAGCGGGCGAACGGCGCACCGCTCCAGTCGAGCGTCTGGTCGAAGTCCTTGGCCCAGGTGACCCGTTCGCGCGCCTGCCGGGCCCAGAAGCCCTCGTGGTCGGCCGCCGCCTCGTCGTACATCTCGGCCGTCCCGTTGGCCCGCGCCGTGAACGCGGGGTCGGGGGCGAAGTCCATCTCCTGCAGGTGGCTGGACAGGCTGTCGTCGGTCACGGCCGGCTCCTCCTCGTCGTCGAGTCGTTTCGGCCCAGCCAACCCGACCCGGCGGCATCCGGCAACCGTCGGCCCCGCGCTCACCGCCGGGCGGTCCGGGCGTGCGACGAGCGGCGCGCCGACGCCGCCCCCCGCCGCCGGGCTCGCGACCGGCGGCGGCAGGGCGTCCTCGAGGATGCAGCCCGACTAGCGGACGTAGCCCGTCAGGGCGGCCCCGACCGACGTCGAGACGCTTCCTGTGCCACCGAGGATGACGATGCGCGCGGGGCGCAGCCGGGTGAGCTCGGTGGCGATGGGGGTGGGGATGGAGGTGGGGGTGACGAGGAGGACCGGCCCGTCGACGGTCCCGCCGGCCGGCCCGCCGGACAGGGCGTCGGGGAAGTTGGTGCCGGTGGCGATGTAGGCGACCGGGACGCCCGGGGCGAAGGTGGCGGCGCTGACGGTCGCGGAGGTGGTGTACCGGTCCGCGCCGGCGAGGCGGGTGACCGTGCCGCTGGTGTACCGGCCCAGGGCGGTCGCGACGGTTGCCGAGATGCTGCCGGTGCCGCCGAGGATGACGATGCGCGCGGGGCGCAGCCGGGTGAGCTCGGTGGCGATGGCCGCGGGGATGACGGTGGGGGTGACGAGGAGGACCGGCCCGTTGCGGGTGCCGCCCGCCGGGCCGCCGGAGAGGGCGTCCGGGAAGTTGGTGCCGGTGGCGATGTAGGCGACGGGAACGCCGGGGTCGAAGGTGGCGGCGCTGACGGTCGCGGAGGTCGTGTACCGGTCGGCGCCGGCGAGCCGCTGCACCGGGACGTTCCCGAGGGGCAGGGCTCCGAGGGGGTACGAGCCGTCGGCGGCGCGCGAGCCGTTCGCGAGGCCCATCGGCACCGAGTAGCCCGCGGGGTCGACGACCTCCACCGCGGCGGTGTAGTTACCGGTGGCCACGGTGGGTGCCGTGAGGGTTCGGGTGTACGTCACCGTCCCGGACGGCTGGGTCCGCAGGTCGATCGACATCGGGAGGGTCGCGACGCGCGTGCCCGTGGAGCTCTTCAGGACGAACCGAACGGTCCACGGGTCGTAGGTCGGTGCGACACCGGCGTTGTTGACCGTGAGGGCCACCGTGAACGGCTGGCCGGGGCTCACCGCGGACACGTTCGCGGTCGTCACTGCGTAGCGGTACCCGGAGAGCTTGAGCAGGCTCTCGTACGCCGTCCTCTGGGTCGCCGTCATGGCGCTGTAGGTGAGCTTGAGGTTGCCGCTGGAGACGGTGGAGACGTGGTAGTCCTTGACCTGCTGGAGTGCCAGGACCGGGTCGCCGTTGGTGCACCACTCGGTGAAGAAGGGCCGGGACTTCCACACGTTGACGAAGCTGCCGTCCGGCTTCTGCATGTACGAGTTCCCGAGGCAGTCGCTGCGCACGCCGAGGTTGGGGTAGGTGTCCAGACCCCACTGGAGCACGTTGGACCCGCTGTACAGGGTGTAGTCCGTGACGGCGCTCAGCAGCACGTGCTTGGACGGGAAGGCCTTCGCGACCGCGCCGATGATGCGCTTGGCGCTTGCCAGGGTGAGGGTGTCACCCGCGCTCATCCACTCGCCGTACTTCCCGAACCCACCGACGTCGACGTAGCCGAGGCGTGGGTCCTTCGCGTACCGGGCGCCGAGCGCGGCCCAGAGCTTCTCCCACTCGGAGAGGAACGTCGCGTCGTTCCACCGTGGGACCCCGTTCGCGTCGACCGGCATCCACGACGGCGTGACCGACGGCCACACGTTCTTGTCGGTGCGAGCGTTCATCCAGCACCCGGGGCAGTACGCCATGACGCGGAACCCGAACTTCGACTTCTTGGCGCCGGCGTCGTTGAGCCCGGCGTCCAGGGCGGAGAAGTCGAAGGTGCCCTTCGTCGCCTCGAGCCGGCCCCAGTACACCTGGTCCCGGTAGTAGACGTCGGGTGCGGGCCACGTCGTCGGGGAGGCCGCGTAGCCCATCCAGCGGTACTGGCCGCGCATCGGGTTGGCGATCTCCGCGGCCGACGTCGGGACGACGGTCGGCGTGAGGACTGTGGAGCCCGCGGTGGTCGTCGTCGCGGTCGAGGCGGTGGCCGCGACGGTGGCCGTGGCAGGGGCCGCGGCGGCGATGACGGTGGCCGAGAGCATCGCCGAGGCGGTGGCGAGCGCCAGTGCGCGCGCGCGGCGTCGGGTGGTGTGGGTGCTCATCGCTCCTCCTCAGGAGACGACGTCGACACCCCGCCCTCGCGGCCCGATTGACCGCGAACCAGGGGTGCGGTGCCGACGAGGCACCAGTCGGAGCACCCCTGCGCGCTCGTGTTCCGGTTCCGCCAACGAGAGTAAGCAGCACAGCCGTGCCCTGTGTGTCGTTTGGGGAATTAGGGACGAACGTGTGATACCGCCGCCGTCCCGGCGGGAGTGGGCGCCTCCGACGGTGGTGTGCGCCGCTGGATGGAGGTCAGCGCCGAGCCGGATCCGCACTGGACAGGTTGTCCGGTGGCTTCGCGATGTGGGTGGCGAAACTGTGCGCTCGTTGCACACAGGACACGCCAACGGTTCCATCGTGTGCGGTTTCGTGATTCCGTGGAGGACGGCCCACGAGGCCCCGACCACTCACAAGGAGGTGAGCGCGGTGTTCGAAGAGGGACAGCTCTACTCAGCCGTGACGACCGACGCCGACGGGACGGTGCAGGTGCACCTCGGGGAGAACCACCCCGGCTTCACGGACCCCGACTACCGGGCCCGCCGCGAGGAGATCGCGGCGGCGGCCCTGGCCCACCGCGCGGGCGAGCCCGTGCCGACCGTCGACTACACCGATGAGGAGCACGCCATCTGGCGGCTGGTCTCCGCCGAGCTGGCGCCCAAGCACGAGCGGTACGCCCACTCCGAGTACCTCGCCGCCAAAGCCGCCCTCGGCCTGCCCACCGACCACGTGCCCCAGCTGCACGAGGTGAGCTCCCTGCTCGAACCCCTCACCGGCTGGACCTACACGTCCGCGCCGGGCCTGGTGCCACTGCGCGCGTTCTACGGCGACCTCGGCCGTCGGACCTTCAACTCCACCCAGTACCTGCGCCACCCCAGCCAGCCGCTCTACACCCCCGAGCCGGACATCATCCACGAGGTGATCGGGCACGGGAACCAGCTGGCGAGCCCGCGCCTGGCGGCCATCACCGAGGCGGCGGGGGCCGCGAGCACCCGGCTGGAGACCGACGAGGCGATGAAGTTCGTCGCCGACGTCTTCTGGTTCTCCATGGAGTTCGGCGTCATCGCCGAGGACGGCGAGCTCAAGGCGTACGGCGCGGGCATCCTCAGCAGCTACGGGGAGATGGACGAGTTCCGGCACATGGAGATCCGGCCGCTCGACCTCCACGACATGGGCACGCTCAACTACGACATCACGGCGTACCAGCCGATCCTCTTCCGGGCGGAGAGCCTGGACCACCTCGAGGACGTCGTCGGGCACTTCTTCGCGACCGTCGACGACGACCTCGCGGCGCGCCTGCGCGCCGGTTCCCCGGCCTACACCTGACGTGGACCCGCGGCCACGGCCCGCCGCCGACTACAGCGGCCGCGGGGGGTGTCCCGCCCCGCGGCCGCTGCGTCCGTGTGGTCCGGTGGACCTCAGTGGTCGATGGCTGCCGCCACGCCGTGGCCGGTGAGGCTGCGGACCTCCATCTCGGCGTACTTCGCGGCGTTGAACTCCTTGCTCGTCACCGTGCCGAGCCAGCCGAGGAAGAAGCCGAGCGGGATGGAGATCAGGCCCGGGTTGTCGAGCGGGAACCAGCTGAAGTCGACCGAGGCCGGCAGCATTGCCAGGTTCTTGCCCGTCGTCGGGTCGACCTTCCCGGAGACGACCGGGCTGAAGATGATCAGTCCGATCGCGCTGATCAGCCCGCCGTAGATGGAGAACAGCGCGCCCCGGGTGTTGAACCGCTTCCAGAACAGCGAGTAGAGGATCGTCGGCAGGTTCGCGCTCGCGGCGACCGCGAAGGCGAGGGCGACGAGGAACGCGATGTTCTGGCTCTTGGCGTACATCCCGCCGATGATCGCGACGGCACCGATGACGACCGCCGCGATGCGGGCGACGCGCACCTCCTGGTCCTGGGTCGTCTGACCGCGCTTGAAGACCTCCTTGTAGAGGTCGTGCGCGAAGCTCGCCGACGTCGTGATGGTCAGGCCGGCCACGACCGCGAGGATGGTCGCGAAGGCGACCCCGGAGATGATCCCGAGGAGCACCGACCCGCCGAGCTCGTAGGCGAGCAGCGGGGCCGCCGAGTTCGCGGCGCCGGGGGCCGCGGCGATGGTGGCGGGGCCGACGAGCGCCGCGGCGCCGTATCCGACGACGAGAGTCAGCAGGTAGAAGCCGCCGATGAGCCAGATGGCCCACTCCACGGACTTGCGGGCCTGCTTGCTCGTCGGGACCGTGTAGAAGCGCTGGAGCACGTGCGGCAGGCCGGCGGTGCCGAGGACGAGGGCCATCGACAGCGAGATGAAGTCGATCTTCGTCGTCATGTTCTTGCCGTACTTCAGGCCCGGCTCGAGGAGCTTCTCACCGGCCTTCGGCGAGTTCGCCACCGCGGCCTCGAAGAGCGAGCTGAGGCTGAAGCCGTACTTGCCGAGGACCCAGACGGTCATGACGAACGTGCCGGTGATGAGGAGCAGCGCCTTGATGATCTGCACCCACGTCGTGCCCTTCATCCCGCCGATGAGCACGTACGCGATCATGATGACGCCGACGATCGCGATGACGAGGTTCTGGGCGCCCTCGCCGCTCACCCCGAGGAGGAGCGAGACGAGGCCACCGGCACCGGCCATCTGAGCGAGCAGGTAGAAGAACGAGACGCAGATGACGGAGACCGCCGTCGCGACCCGGACCGGACGCTGCCTCAGGCGGTAGGAGAGGACGTCGGCCATCGTGAACCGGCCGGTGTTGCGCAGCAGCTCGGCGACGAGGAGCAGGGCGACGAGCCAGGCGACGAGGAACCCGATCGAGTAGAGGAAGCCGTCGTAGCCCTGGAGCGCGATTGCCCCGGCGATGCCGAGGAACGAGGCGGCCGACAGGTAGTCGCCGGCGATGGCGATGCCGTTCTGGCGGCCGGTGAACGCGCCCGCCGCGGTGTAGTACTGCTCGGCGGTCTTCTTCCCCGAGGCGACCTTGATGACGATCGCGAGGGTGATGACGACGAAGCCCGCGAAGATCGCGATGTTGAGGGCCGGGGTGCCGACCGAGGTCGCCTCCGCGGCGGGGAGGAGGGCAGCGGTCATGGTCAGTGCTCCTTCACGCCGTCGAGCTGCGAGCCGAGCCGGTCGGCCATCGGGTCGAACGTGCGGTTGGCCCAGCGGGCGTAGATGAACGTGATGGCGAACGTCGTGACGAACTGTCCGAGCCCCATGAGGAGCCCGACGGTGATCTCGCTGCCCTCACCGCCGACGCGGGTGCCCATGAAGTCCGGGGCGAAGATCGACAGGAAGACGTAGAGGAAGTACCAGGCGAGGAAGAAGGCCGTCATCGGGAAGACGAACCCGCGGAACTTGCGCCGCAGCTCCTGGAACTCCGAAGTGGACTGCAGCGTGGAGTACGGGTCCGTCTCCACCTGCGTGCGAGCGTCGTTGCTCACGGTCACCTCCAGGGTCGGTGTCCGGGGCTCTCCCTCCCGGATCGGGTCAAGGGTGCGACCGGTTCCGCCCCCGGTGGCACCCCCGCGGCCGCACGCCGCGGCGGGCGGGGACGCCGCGCGATGTGCGGTACGCCACACTGCGCCGAACGGCGCGTGTCACGCGACGAGCGGATCCGGCGCCCCCGGCGGGTCCTCGGGGAGAGGGACCGGCATGATGGGCACGTGCGTGCACTGAGGAAGGTCTCGGCAGGCCCCGGTCTCGAGCTCGTCGACGTGCCCGAGCCGGTCTGCGGCGACAAGGACGTCAAGGTCAGGGTGCTGCGGGCGGGCCTGTGCGGCACCGACCTCCACCTCGAGCAGTGGGACGAGTGGGCGGCGGCGACGGTGCAGGCGCCGATGACCATCGGCCACGAGTTCTTCGGTGAGGTGGTCGAGGTCGGCTCCGACGTCGACCACGTCGCCGTCGGTGACCTCGTGTCCGGTGAGGGGCACATCGTCTGCGGGACCTGCCGCAACTGCCGCGCCGGCCGGCGGCACCTGTGCATCAACACCGTCGGCGTCGGGGTCAACCGCGACGGCGCCTTCGCCGACTTCGTCGTCATCCCGGCGACCAACGCGTGGGTCCAGCCGCGCGACCTCGACCCCGACCTCGGGGCGGTCTTCGACCCGCTCGGCAACGCGACGCACACGGCGCTCCAGTGGCCGGTGGTCGGGGAGGACGTCGTCGTCACCGGCGCCGGGCCGATCGGGGTCATGGCGACCGCCATCGTCCGGCACGCCGGCGCCCGCCGGATCGTCGTCACCGACCTCTCCGACGCGCGGCTCGCCCTCGCGACCGGGGCGGGGGCCGACCTCGTCGTCAACGTCGGGCGGGGTGAGTCGTTGCGGGAGGCGCAGCAGCGGCTCGGGATGGTCGAGGGCTTCGACATCGCGCTCGAGATGTCCGGCTCGCCCGCCGCGGTCGAGGACCTCCTCGCGAACATGAACCACGGGGGCCGGGTGGCGCTCCTCGGGCTCCCCACCGACCGCTACGCCATCGACTGGGGGCGGGTGATCACCCACATGATCACGTTGCGGGGCATCTACGGCCGGGAGATGTTCGAGACCTGGTACCTCATGGGCTCGATGCTCGCGTCCTCGCCGGTGCTGCGCCGCGCGGTGTCGTCGGTCATCACCGGGCGGTACCCGGCGGAGGAGTGGCGCACGGCCTTCGACGAGACCCGCAGCGGGCACGGCGGCAAGGTCGTCCTCGACTGGAGCCGACAGGAGATCTGACGTGTACGGAGCGATCAAGGACCAGCTCGCGCAGACCCTGCGCGAGATCGACGAGGCCGGTCTCTACAAGCGCGAGCGCGAGCTGACGACGCCGCAGGCGGCGCACGTCGGGACGACGGCCGGGGAGTCGCTGAACTTCTGCGCCAACAACTACCTCGGCTTCGCCGACCACCCGGACGTCATCGCGGCGAGCCGTGAGGCCCTCGACCGGTGGGGCTTCGGGATGGCGTCGGTGCGGTTCATCTGCGGCACCCAGACCCAGCACACCCGGCTCGAGCGCCGGCTCTCGGAGTTCCTCGGGACCGAGGCGACGATCCTCTACAGCTCGTGCTTCGACGCCAACGGTGGCGTCTTCGAGGTGCTCTTCGGGGCCGAGGACGCCATCGTCAGCGACGAGCTCAACCACGCCTCGATCATCGACGGCATCCGGCTGTCGAAGGCTGCGCGGTACCGGTACCGGAACGCGGACATGGCGGACCTGCGCGAGCAGCTGACCGCGGCCCGGTCCGCGGGCGCCCGCCGCATCTGCGTCGTCACCGACGGGGTGTTCTCGATGGACGGCTCGTACGCACCGCTCGACGAGATCTGCGACCTGGCCGACGAGTTCGAGGCTATGGTCCTCGTCGACGACAGCCACGCCGTCGGGTTCGTCGGCGAGGGCGGTCGGGGCACGCCGGAGCTGTTCGGGGTCCGCGACCGGGTCGACATCCTCACCGGGACGCTGGGCAAGGCGCTCGGCGGGGCCTCGGGCGGGTACGTGTCGAGCCACCAGGAGGTCGTCGACCTGCTCCGCCAGCGCTCGCGGCCCTACCTGTTCTCCAACTCGGTCGCGCCCGGCGTCGTCGCCGGCTCGCTGGCGGCCATCGACCTCGTCTCGGGCTCGTCGGAGGCGCGGGAGACGTTGCAGCGCAACGCGGCCCTGTTCCGTGAGCTGATGGAGGCGCAGGACTTCGAGCTGCTGCCCGGGTCGCACCCCATCACGCCGGTGATGTTCCCGGGCGAGGACGGTGCGCGTCGGGCGACCGAGATCGCCGACCACATGCTGGCGAACGGCGTCTACGTCATCGCGTTCAGCTTCCCCGTCGTGCCCCGGGGGCGCGCCCGCATCCGGGTCCAGCTCTCGGCGGCCCACAGCGAGGACGACGTCCGGCGCTGCGTGGAGGCGTTCGTGGAGGCTCGCGCCGCCGTCGGCTGACGGCAGTCGCATCGTTGCTTCCCCTCCCTCTCCAACGTATAGCGCACAGGGGGTCTTGCCGCAAGGCCCCTCTCCGGCAGCACAATCGGCGCTTCGGTGCCGGCGCCCGGCCGGCCGTGACGAAGCGGAGCCGACCACCCGTGACCTCCTCCTCCTCCTCCTCCTCCTCCTCCTCGCCCTTCGCCCTTCCCGACCGGCTCGCGGCCAAGGCCGACCCGGGCCTCATCGGGTCCGACGAGCGGTTCTTCGCCCGGCTCGGGGACCTGCTCGACGACCGGGTCAGCGACCTCACCGAGCGGCTCGACCGAGCCCGCAGGGCGCCGGCGGGTCGCGGCCAGGCGGCCCTCGAGCGTGACCTCGAGGTGCACCGGCTGAGCGCGCGCCTGCGGCTGCTCCGGCGGTTCGGCCTCGACCTGTGCCTGGGCCGGATGGTCCGCGAGGACGGCGGGGTCGTCCACGTCGGGCGGCTGGGCCTCTCGGGCGAGGACGGGGAGCCGCTGCTCGTCGACTGGCGTGCACCGGCCGCCGAGCCGTTCTTCGGGGCGACGCACGCCGACCCCATGGGCCTGGCGAGCCGGCGCCGCTACCGGTGGAGCGCCGGCCGTGTCACCGACTACTGGGACGAGGTCTTCACCCTCGGCGGCCTCGAGGGACGCGCCGCGCTCGATGACCAGTCCGCGTTCATCGCGAGCCTCGGCGGCGCCCGGGACGGACGGATGCCGGACGTGCTCGCGACGATCAACGCGGACCAGGACGCGGTCATCCGGGCCGGGGCACGCGGCGCCCTCGTCGTCGACGGCGGCCCGGGGACCGGCAAGACGGTCGTCGCGCTCCACCGCGCCGCCTACCTCCTCCACGCCGACCCCCGGCTGGCGGACGGGCGGGGCGGGGTGCTCGTCGTCGGCCCGCACCGGCCGTACCTCGAGTACGTCGGCGACGTGCTGCCGAGCCTGGGCGAGGACGGCGTGCTGACGTGCACGCTGCGGGACCTGGCGCCGGAGGGTGCCTCGGCGGCCGTGGAGGCCGACCCTGAGGTCGCCCGGCTCAAGGCGTCGACGGTGCTCGTCGACGCGGTCGAACCGGCGGTGCGGTTCTACGAGGAGCCTCCGACCGAGGCGCTCGCCGTGGACACACCCTGGGGGGAGGTGCGGCTCGAGCCCGCCGACTGGGCCGAGGCGTTCGACGCCGTCGAGCCGGGGACGCCGCACAACGAGGCGCGCGACGACGTGTGGGAGGCGGTCCTCGGCACCCTCACCGACCGGCTCGCCGAGCAGGCCGGCGAGGCCGGGGACGCGGGGGGCGGGGCTGGCGCGGACGGCGGCGCCGACGCCGGGCCGCCCGACGAGTTCGACGCGTACGACCTCGGCGCCCGCGACCCCCGGGCCCCGGTGCGCGACGCGCTCGCCGCGAACCGAGGGCTGGCCCGAGCCGTGGCCCGGGCGTGGCCGGTCCTCGAGGCGTCCGAGGTCGTCGGAGACCTGTGGTCCGTCCCGGCGTACCTGCGGCGATGCGCTCCCTCGCTCTCCCCCGACGAGGTGCGGGCCCTCCAGCGAGAGGTCCCCGACGCTTGGACCGTCTCCGACCTGCCCCTCCTCGACGCCGCCCGCCACCGGCTCGGGGACCCCGAGACCTCGTCGCGTCGGCGCCGGCAGCAGGCCGCCGAGGCCGCCGAGCGGCGGCGGATGGCCGACGTCGTCGACCACCTCGTCGCGACCGACGACTCCGAGCTCGGCGTGATGTCGATGCTGCGGGGGCAGGACCTGCGCTCGGCCCTCGTCGACGCGGATGCCCTCCCGTCCGCCCCGGCCGACCGGCTCGCCGGGCCGTTCTCGCACGTCGTCGTCGACGAGGCACAGGAGCTGACCGACGCCGAGTGGCGAATGCTGCTCCGGCGCTGTCCGTCGAGGAGCCTGACGGTCGTGGGGGACCGTGCCCAGGCGCGGCACGGGTTGACC
The DNA here is from genome assembly GCA_035702545.1 of Phycicoccus sp. GTDB lineage: Bacteria > Actinomycetota > Actinomycetes > Actinomycetales > Dermatophilaceae > DASSQJ01. The sequence continues at coordinate 6,507 of DASSQJ010000125.1, read as the reverse complement.
GAGTCGTGGGAGGACCGGCTCGCCCGGGTCGGTACCGGCCGCGTGCGCCGGGCCTCGCTGCGGGTCAACTACCGGACCCCGGAGGAGGTGATGCTCGTCGCCGAGCCGGTCATCCGGGCTGTGGTGCCCGACGCCAACGTCCCGGTCTCGGTGCGGCGCACCGGTGTCCCGGTCGCTCGGGTGGCGAGGTCGGCGGTGGCGGGGCTGCTCGACGACTGGCTCGCGACGCACGCCGAGGGCGTCGCGTGCGTCATCGGCGATCCGTCGGTCCCCGACGGGCCGCGGGTCCGGTCGCTGCCGCCCGAGCTCGTCAAGGGCCTCGAGTTCGACCTCGTCGTCCTCGTCGGTGACGCGGAGCCCGCCCCGGGCATCGAGCCGGCCGTCGACCGGTACGTCGCGATGACGCGGGCCACCCAGCGCCTCGTGCTCGCGACGGAGGGCTGAGGCCCCATGTGGCCCCCGGTCACCCCGGCAGCGCGGGGTGACCCCGAGCTTCTCCGTTGGGATAGCTCCGGGGCCAATGCGGTTCTCCGTGGGGAAGTTCGGGGTGACCCCGACCTCCCCGGCTGGACACCGCCTTCAAGTCGATGCGAGGCCCGGCAAGTCCTTGCGGGGTTTCTGTACCGCCCGGACTTATCGGGGGTACCCCGAAAAGCTGAGGTCAGCGGCGGAGGTCAGTCGCGGAGGCGGCTGCGGGCCAGCGCGACCCGCTCCGGCGTGTGCAGCCGCACCATGGTCCGCCGGGTGCTGGCCGGGATCCGGGTCGGCGTCGCGAGCGAGACGACGACGGCGACGGCCATGGCGAGCGGCGTCGCCCACATCGCCGGGTTGGCGAGCAGCGCTCCGGGCCAGCCGCCCAGCCCGCCCGCCGCCATCGACGTCGCGATCGCCCCGACGGCGCTGACGCCGCCGACGAGCAGGCCGGACAGCGCGCCGGTCGTCGACAGCCCGCGCCACCAGACGCCGAGGATGATGAGCGGGGCGAAGGTGGCGGCGGCGACGGCGAAGGCCAGCCCCACCGTCGTCGCGAGGCCGAGGGGCTCCGACACCCGGCTGATCACGTAGGGCAGGGCGACGGCGAGCACCGCCGCGTACCGGAACCCGCGGATGCTCGAGCCGTCGCCCCCCGTGAGCCGTGCCATCCGGGGCCGGAGCAGCTCCTGGTCGAGGACGCCGGTCACCGACATCGCCAGGCCCGAGGCGGTGGAGAGGAACGCCGCGAACGCGCCACCGGCGAGCATCGCCGTGAGGAGCTCACCCCCGAGGCCCTCGACGAGCGAGCCGGGCAGGCGCAGGACGACCGAGTCCGAGCGGACCCCCTCGGGCAGTTCGGGGTAGGCGACGCGCCCGAGGGCGCCGTAGATCGGGGGCAGGAGGTAGAACGTGCCGAGCAGCGCGATCACGGTGACGGTCGTGCGCCGGGCGCCGACCCCGTCCGGGTTCGTGTAGTACCGGACGAGCACGTGCGGCAGGCCCATCGTCCCGAGGCAGAGGGCGATGACCGTCGAGGCCGTGCGGTACGCGGGGTGGTCGTCGGGACCGGTCGGCGTGAGCGGGATGTGCCACTCCGGGGTGACGACCGGCTCGGGGTGGCCGGCGCGGAACCAGAGGAAGAGCAGGACGAACGCCGGAACGGCGAGGGCGGTGAGCTTGATCCAGTACTGGACCGCCTGGACGAAGGTGATGGACCGCATCCCGCCGGCCCCGACGGCGAGGGCGATGACGACCATGACGACGAAGCCCCCGACCCAGGCCGGCGCGCCGGTCACGAGGGTGAGGGTCAGGCTGGCCCCCTGGAACTGCGGGACGAGGTAGAGCCAGCCGATCGCCACGACGAGCACCGACGAGACCAACCGGATGGTTCGTGAGCCGAGCCGGGCCTCCGCGAAGTCGGGGAGGGTGTAGGCGCCGGAGCGCCGCATCGGGGCGGCGACCAGGACGAGGAGGACGAGGTAGCCGAGCGTGTAGCCGATGGGCAGCCACAGCATGTCGACGCCCTGGTCGTAGATGAGGCCGGCCACGCCGAGGAAGCTCGCCGCCGAGAGGTACTCGCCGCCGATTGCGGACGCGTTGAGCCGGGGCGAGACGGTCCGCCCGGCCACGTAGAAGTCGCTCGTCCGGCGGGAGAAGCGCAGACCGAGGCCACCGACGGCGAGGGTCGTCAGGCAGACGAGGACGACGGCGAGGAGCGACAGGGGGCTGCTCACGAGGTCTCGACGACCTCGGTGAAGTCGGCCTCGATGCGCTCGGCCTGGCGGGTGTACCAGCGGGCGAGGACCCAGGCGGCCGGGTAGATCCCGACGCCGAGCACGAGCCACGGCAGGGGGACGCCGGCGACGGACATCGACCGGGTCGCCGGGACGAGGGCAAGGAGCACCGGCAGGGTCGCCAGCCCGAGGACGGTGACGGCGAGGACCGCGAGCGAGAGCCGCAGCTGCTCGCGCATCAGCCCGTCGAGGTAGACGTCCCCGAGCTCGGTCTGTTCGTCGAGGTCGCTCGAGACCGGGCGCGACCGGGCCCGCGCGGCGCCGCGGCGCGAGCTCGTGACGCGGACCCGCTGGGGGGCGTCGCTGCCGCCGCGGGGGCGGCTCGTCGAGGCCGGCGCAGCTCCGCGACGCTCAGGCGTCAGGTCCACGGGCCGCGGTTCCTGGGGTGCGCCGGTCGCCGATGGGGCGGCGCAGCAGCGTGTCGCGCAGCTCCTTGGTGTGCCGACGGCTCACCTGGAGCTCGGTGCGCCCGACGAGGACCGAGCAGCGGCCGTGGTCCATCCGCACCTCACTGACGTGGGGGAGGGCCACGAGGGTGCTCCGGTGGATCCGGACGAAGCCGAACTCGGCCCACTTCTCCTCGAGGACGCTGAGCGGCACCCGGACCAGGTGCGAGCCGGTGTCCGTGTGCAGCCGGGCGTAGTCGCCATGGGCCTGGGCGTAGCGGATCTGGCTCCGCGTGATGAACCGGGTGACCCCGCCGAGCTCGACCGGGATCGTCTCGTCCTCGAGCGGCGGGCCGGCCTCGACGCCTCCCGCGCCCCCTGCGGCCTCCTCGGGTCCGCGCTCGCGCTGGGCGACGACCCGGCGCACCGCCTCGGCGAGCCGCTCGCCCCGCACCGGCTTCATGACGTAGTCGGTCGCGTCGACGGCGAAGGCGTCGACCGCGTGCTGGTCGTGGGCGGTGACGAAGACGATCTGGGGCCGCTCGGCGAACCGCGAGATGACCCGGGCCAGCGCCATCCCGTCGAGGCCGGGCATCGAGATGTCGCTGAAGACGACGTCGACGTCGCGGGCGTCGAGCACCTGGAGGGCGTCGGTGCCGCTCGAGGCGGTGATGACCTCGCCGATCCGGTCGTCACGGCCGAGCAGGTAACCGAGCTCGGACAGCGCGGGCAGCTCGTCGTCGACGACGAGCGCGACCAGTCCCGCACCGGTGGTGGACATGGGTCGAAGCGTAGGCCAGCCTCAGCCCTGTGCGTGGATACCGGGCGCGAACTTGGGGACGCGGAAGCTGACCCTCGTGCCCGCGCCGGGGGCGGTCTCGACGACGAGGCCGAACTCGTCGCCGTACACCTGCCGGAGGCGGGCGTCGACGTTGCCGAGGCCGACCGAGTCGCTCGGGTTCGCGCCGTCGAGGATGCGGCGGACCCGCTCGGGGTCGGTCCCCACCCCGTCGTCCTCGATGCCGATCTCCGCCTCCGCACCCCGGTCGGTCGCGGTGATCGTCACGTGCCCGACCCCCTCCTTGGTCGCGAGCCCGTGCCGGACGGCGTTCTCCACGAGCGGCTGGACGGCGAGGTACGGGACGGTGACCGGGAGCACCTCGGGCGCCACGAGGAGCTGGATCTGCAGCCGGTCCCCGAAGCGCGCCTGCTCGAGGACGAGGTAGCGCTCGACGTTGCGCAGCTCCTCGGCGAGCGTCGTGAACGGCCCGCCGGCGCGCAGCGCGTAGCGGGTGAAGTCGGCGAAGTCGATGAGCAGGTCGCGGGCCCGGTCGGGGTCGGTGCGCACGAAGGAGGCGATCGCGGCGAGGCTGTTGTAGATGAAGTGCGGGCTGATCTGCGCCCGGAGGGCCCGCAGCTCGGCCTCCATCGCGCGGTCTCGCGTGCGGGCGAGCTCGGCGAGCGCGAGCTGGCTGGACACCCAGGCGGCGACCTCCTCGGTGGCCCGGGCCAGCCCCGGGGAGGGGCTCTCGGTCCATGTCGTCAGCGTCCCGACGACGAGGCTGTCCATGACGAGGGGGGCGCTGACCGCCGTCCGGATGGGGCAGCCCGGGTCGGCACACGTGACGGCGTCGCCGGTGTGGACGACGGTCCGGCCGCTGCGCAGGGTCTCCGCGCCGAGGGCGAGGGCGCTGTCGCGGTGGTGGTCACCGGCGCCGGTCCACGAGAGGACCGCCCCCGGGTCGGCGAACGAGACGGCGTGCGCGCCGAGGATGGAGAGCAGGTGGCGCCCGGCGCGCTCGGCGCCCTCGGGCGTCAGGCCCCCGACGAGGTGCTCGGCGGCGAGGGACGCGGTGTGCAGGGTGGCGTAGGTGGCCCGGTCGACCTCGGAGATGAAGCCGCGGCGCCGGCTGCGCCGCCACATCCACTGGGCCACCCAGACGAGGAGCAGCGTCCCTGCGACGAGCACCGCCGTCGGCCAGTGGATGCTGCCCGTCATGGGCACACCCTAGGGTCCTCAGTAGGCTCGCGGCGTGCCCACCGAGAGCCCTGCGGTCGATGCCGTGCGCCGGCTCGCCGAGCTGCCCGGCGTCCCGGAGCAGGTCGAGACCGCGCGGGAGGCGTGCACGCGCCTGCGGTGGCACCAGGCGCTGCGCCGTCGGATCCCGGAGGCCGCGGCCGAGTCCCGGGTCCGGGGCGCCGTGGCGAGTGCCGAGCTCGAGGGCGCGCGGCTGCCCGTCGACGTCGTGCGCGACGTCGTCCGCGGGGCGGCGTCGTGGTCGGAGTCGGGCGACCCCGTCGAGCAGGTCGTCCGCGGGGTCGTCGCCGCCACGGCCGAGACCGAGCAGGTGCGCAGGATCGTCCTCACCGCTCCGCTCCAGGCGGTCGCCCGGCTGCACACGGTCGCCGCGGCCGGCCTCGTCCCCGAGCCTGCCCTGGGGCGGCCGCGGCTGGCGGGCGAGACGTGTGCGGAGCTCACCGACCTCGGGGAGGCGCCCGAGGCGGGCGAGGCCGCTGCGCGGCTGCGCGCGGTCGTCGAGGTGCTCCTCGCCACGCCGCGCCTGCCGGTGGTCGTCGCGGCGGCCGTCATCCACGCCGAGCTGGCCACGGTCCGGCCGTTCGTCCGCGGGAACGCGGTCGTCGCCCGTGCCCTCGACCGGGCCGTCGTCCAGGCGGGGGGACTCGACCCGACCGGGGTCGCGGTCACCGAGGCGGGACACGCCTCCGGCGGCGGGGCCGCCTACCTCGGGGCGTTGGCCGCCTACGGCCGGGGCGACGCCGCCGGGGTGGGTCTGTGGGTGTCGCACTGCTGCACGGCGGTGCGCGTGGCGGCGGCCGAGGGGGAGCGGGTCGCGGACGCCGTGCTCGCGGGGCGGCTGGACTGACGCCATCGGCGGGCTACGGTGCACCTCGGCGCGCCTCGGTCGGCGTCGGCGCGCCGCCGGCACCACCGGGCGCTGCCGGCCGCCGCGGATGGTCGGCGCCGTTCACCGCAGGGTGGCGCCCGCCACCTTGCGGCGGCCCCTGCGGGCGGGTAGAACCGAAGACGAGGGGGATGCCGGCCCGGCCGGGATCCGCCTCGGGACCTACCGCAGGACCACGGGTACCCACGCGCGGGCAGTCCACTGATGGACCGATCGTGGCGGGCTCGACCCGCTGCGACGACCGAGACGCAGCACGCTTGGTCGCCCCGAAGCCCTGCGGCAGGACGGCGCCCTCGCCCCGCTCCGGGGCGGGGGCGCCGTCGTCCCGGCCGGGCGCTGGGCCGGGATCCGGGCCGGGTTGCAGCGGGCGATTCCACAGTGAAGGTTCCGGCATCCGGAGAGAAGGTTCGGCGGGGGACGGGAACGGTTGCCGTCGTCGGCTGAGGGTTCCGGCACGCCGGGCCCGAGCGAGTGGTCAAGTTGTCAACTTCGTGAGCGAAACCTTCGGAATCAGTGGTCCTGAGGCGTCTCTGAGGACGTTTTCGGAAGGAGATGGTCAGGGCTTGCGCCGAGAGCCGGCAATACGACACGATTGACCCACTCGCTCCCCTTCGGGGTCGAGCGAACGGCGGACCGGCTTCTCCCCCCCGGAGCTCGGCTCGCCGACGGCCCCGGTTGTCCCCCCGACCGGGGCCGTCCCATACCCCGGGACGGTCGCGTAGGAGTGCCGCCGGTCGCGGGGGCCCCACCGTCGCACCGGGGCCGTCCCATACCCACTGTCAGTTGTGTCGGGGTGCCCCGGTCGCGGGGGCCCCACCGTCGCACCGGGGCCGTCCCATACCCCGGGACGGTCGCGTAGGAGTGCCGCCGGTCGCGGGGGCCCCACCGTCGCACCGGGGCCGTCCCATACCCACTGTCAGTTGTGTCGGG
>DASSQJ010000124.1:0-7698 GCA_035702545.1 Phycicoccus sp. | reverse complement strand
CCGGCCGAACCGGCACTATGTGGGGTGTGGTCAGTGGCGGTCGGCGGTCTCCGCAGGCGCGATGGCGGCCGGCTCGGTGCCCGGCTCGATCGCCTCGGCCTCCTGGCCGTGGTGGTGGGCCGCGGCGAGCTCGGCCGGAGTGACCGGGTTGACGGCGTCGCGGAAGTAGAACCGCGACATCGCTGCCCGGATGCGCTCCTTGCGCGAGCCCGGCCGCGCGACGCCGTGCTCGTCGACCGGCCCGGTCAGTTCGAGCGGGGCCACCGGCTCGTGCTGGACGAGGATCCACTGCTCGTGGGGCAGTAGGGCCTCGTGGCGCTCGAAGAAGCGGCCGTCCGGCGTGCGGATGATCGTGCCGGACTCACGGCCGTGGAGGACGGTCTCGCGGTCGCGGCGCTGCAGCGAGAGGCACACCCGGCGGGTGACCCAGAAGACGATCGGGGGCAGGACGAACAGGCCGATGCGGAAGAACCACGTGATGTCGTTGATCGAGAGCCCGAGCTTGATCGCCATGATGTCGTTGCCGGCGGCGAACATGAACACCGTGTACGCCGTGATGCCCGCCATCCCGAGGGCGGTGCGCGTCGGGGCGTTGCGCGGGCGCTCGAGCAGGTGGTGCTCGCGCTCGTCCTGGGTGACGAACTTCTCGACGAACGGGTAGATGCCGAGCACGGTGTACACCAGCGGCAGCAGGACGAGGGCGCCGAGCGCGATGTTGAGCGAGAGGGTGAAGCCCCAGAGGTTGAACTCCAGCCATCCCGGCAGCAACCGGAGCGCCCCGTCGGCGAAGCCCATGTACCAGTCGGGCTGGGATCCCGCCGTCACCGGGGACGGGTCATAGGGGCCGTAGCCCCAGATCGGGTTGATCTGGACGAGCGCCGCGATGAGGGCGATGACACCGAAGACGATGAAGAAGAAGCCGCCGGCCTTGGCCGCGTACACCGGCATCACCGGGAAGCCGACGACGTTGGTGTTCGTACGGCCCGGCCCGGGGAACTGGGTGTGCTTCTGGAGGAAGACCAGCCCGATGTGCGCGGTGAACAGGCCGATGAGGATCGCCGGGATGAGCAGGACGTGGGCCGAGTACAGGCGCGGGATGATCATCTCGCCCGGGAACGGGCCCCCGAAGATCGCGTAGACGAGGTAGGACCCGATGACCGGGGCGGTCTGGACGAACCCGGCCATCGCACGGATGCCGGTGCCCGAGAGCAGGTCGTCGGGGAGGGAGTACCCCGCGAAGCCCTCGATGATGGCGAGCAGGGCCATGACCGAGCCGATGACCCAGTTGATCTCGCGCGGCTTGCGGAAGGCGCCGGTGAAGAACACCCGGAACATGTGGACGGTCAGCGCGACGATGAACATCAGCGCGGCCCAGTGGTGGATCTGGCGGATGACCAGGCCACCCTTGATGTCGAAGGAGATGTCGAGGGTCGACGCGTACGCGTGCGACATCTCGACCCCGCGGAGCGGGACGTAGGAGCCGTCGTAGACCGTGTGGTTGGCGCTCGGGATGAACCAGAAGGTGAGGAACGCCCCGGTGACCAGGCAGATGATCATCGAGTACATGGCGATCTCGCCGAGCATGAAGGACCAGTGCTCGGGGAACACCTTCTTCAGGAGGTAGCCGAACGGCTTCGCGGCTCCGGTGCGGTCGTCGACCCAGCCGGCCAGACCACCGACGCGGCGGGCGGCCCCCGAGGGAGGCGCGGTCGCCGGCTCGTCGCCGTCGCGCAGCTGGTCGGCGGGGCGTGCGGGTGCCGTGCTCATCTCAGCCACGCTCCCAGAAGCTCGGGCCGACCGCTTCGCGGAACGGCTGGGCGGAGACGAGGTACCCCTCGTCGTCGACGGTGATCTTCAGCTGCGGCAGCGGGCGGTGGGCCGGGCCGAAGATGACCTTGCAGTCCTGTGTGACGTCGAACGTCGACTGGTGGCACGGGCAGAGCAGGTGGTGGGTCTGCTGCTCGTAGAGCCCGACCGGGCAGCCGACGTGGGTGCAGATCTTGGAGTAGGCGACGATGCCCTCGTGGCCCCAGTCGAGCTCCTTCTGGGACTTGATCTGCTGCGGGTCCAGGCGCATGAGGAGCACGGCGGCCTTGGCCTTCTCCTCGAGGAGGTTCTTCGCGCCCCCCTCGTGGGTCACGGGGTCGGGGAGCAGGCCCTCGGGCATGACGTGGAACACCGAGCCGATGGTGACGTCGGTCGCCTTGATCGGGGTGTTCTCGGGGTCGCGCATGAGCCGAAGCGGCTTGAAGGTCGGAACCTCGCCGGGGCCGCTCGGGCCGCCGTTCCACCAGGTGAGGGACAGCGACTTCTGCGGCATCGGGCCGAGCGAGCCGGCGACCTGGACGACGAGCGGGACCGCGAAGAGCCCGAGTGCACCGCCGAGGGTGTACTTGATGAGCGGGCGCCGGGTGATCTGCGAGGTGGCGCCGCCCTCGACGAAGTTGCGCACGGCGATCGCGCGGTTCTCGTCGGTGGCCCGCAGCGGGTGCCGCTCCTCGACCATCTCGGTGTCGGGCATGAGCGTCTTGGCCCAGTGGACCGCGCCGAGACCGATCCCCAGCAGCGACATCGCGAGGGTGATGCCGAGGGCCGCGTTCGACGCGCTCGTGTTGCCGACGCCGGGGATGAAGACGGTCTGCTCGAGGTCGATGGCGAAGTAGAAGACGATGAAGAGGAGGGTGCCGAGGATGGAGATGCCGAAGAGGGTCGCGACCTGCTTCTCGGCGCGCCGGGCGGCCGCCTCGTCGACGTCGGCCATCCGCGGGACGTGGTGGGGCAGACCGGGGTTGGTGAACCGGTCGGGGAGCCCGCCCTGCCCGACGATGTGCCCCTGGTCGAGGCGGACGGCGGTGCCGTGGCCGTCGGTCGGGGTCACCTCGGTGCCGGGTGTCGGGGTGTCCTGCTCGTTCATCGGGTAACCGATCTGTCGTCGATGTGCGGGTGTGGACGGGGTGCGGCTAGGCGGCCTTCGAGCCGAGCCAGACGGCTGCGGCGACGAGGATGCCGAGCCCGAAGACCCAGGCGAAGAGGCCCTCGCTCACGGGGCCGAGCGAGCCCAGCGCCATCCCGCCGGGGTTCTCCTGGGTGTTGATCGTGTCGAGGAAGGCGATGATGTCGCGCTTGCTCTCGGGGGTGAGGTTGGTGTCGTTGAACACCGGCATGCTCTGCGGGCCGCTGACCATCGCCTCGTAGATGTGGCGCCCGGAGGTGTCGGCGGGGATGCCGGGGGCGTACTTGCCGCGGGTCAGGGCGCCGCCGGAGGCGGCGAAGTTGTGGCACATGGCGCAGTTGACGCGGAACAGCTCGCCGCCCGCCGCGGGGTCACCCTTCGTCGGGTCGACCGCCTCGTCGGCGGGAACCGCCGGGCCGGGTGCCAGCGAGGCGATGTAGGCACCGATCGCGTCGATCTGCTCCTGCGAGAACTTGACCTGCTGGCTCCTCGGCGCCTGGACGCCGGGCGCGGCCATCGGCATCCGGCCGGTGCCCATCTGGAAGTCGACCGAGGCCGCACCGACGCCCGCGAGCGGCGGCCCCGCCCACGCGTCGCCGTTGCCGGTGTACCGCCCCTCGGCGTTGAGGCCGTGGCAGGAGGCGCAGTTCGCCCGGAAGAGGTTGCGGCCCTCCTCGACCGACTGGGCCGGCAGCGCCGAGGTCGTCGCGTCAGCCGGCTCGGGCGCCACCGCCGCGTAGACCGCCCCGGTGAGGAAGAGGCCGAGCAGGATGAGGACGGCGATCGCCGCGGGGTGCCGGCGCCGGGCGGCCAGTGCGTTCACGAGGGGGTTCCTGTCGTCGTCGTCGGTGCTGGATGCGCTGTCGGAGAACTTACTTCAGGACGTAGATCATGAGGAACAGGGCGATCCACACGACGTCGACGAAGTGCCAGTAGTACGAGGTGACGACCGCGCCGTTCGCCTGCGCGTGCGTGTAGCGGCGGGTCGTGAAGGTCCGACCGAGGATGAGGAGGAAGGCGATGAGGCCGCCGGTGACGTGGAGGCCGTGGAACCCGGTCGCGAGGTAGAAGATCGAGCCGTAGGAGTCGGTCGAGAGGGTGACCCCCTCGCTGATGAGGGTCGCGTACTCGAAGACCTGCCCGGCGATGAAGACCGAGCCGAACGCGTACGTGAGGACGTACCACTCCCGCATTCCCCACGAGCTCACCCGCAGCAGCGAGGTCCCGGCGGGGCGCGACACGACACCCTTCTCGGCCTGGAGGACGCCGAGCTGGCACCACACCGACGACACGACGAGGACGATGGTGTTGGCGAGGGCGAACGGGACGTTCAGCTCCGCGGTGCGCTCGGCCCACAGGTCGGGGAGGTGCCCCCGCAGCGTGAAGTAGAAGGCGAAGAGCGCTGCGAAGAACATGAGCTCGCTCGAGAGCCAGACCATCGTCCCCACGGCCACGAGGTTCGGCCGCGTCGCGGGGCCGGAGCCGGGGATCGAGGGGACCGGGCCGACGTGCCGGACCGACGGAGATGCAGAAGTCGCCACGGACGGCATTATGCCGACATTGGCGGGAATGCGCTGCGGCGACCCCCCGAAAGTCTGCACACCGCTTCTGGACAGGCGCGATGGGGTGCCGGACGGCGCCTCGGTACGATGCTCGACATGACCGATCCGCACGCCACGCCGGTCCCTGCGACGCCCGCTCACCGCGGCGTCCGCCAGATCCGCGTCCTGCTCTACAGCGACGACATCACGACCCGCGACGCCGTGCGCGCCGCGGCCGGCCGGCGCCCCGCCCGCGACGTCGAGATCGTCGGCTGGCACGAGTGCGCGACCCCCGAGGCGGTGATCGAGACGATGGACGCCGGCGGCTACGACGTCGTCGTCCTCGACGGCGAGGCGACCCCGATGGGCGGGATGGGCCTGTGCCGTCAGCTGAAGAACGAGATCTACCGCTGCCCGCCGATCCTCGTGCTCACCGGCCGGCCCCAGGACGCCTGGCTCGCGGGGTGGTCACTCGCCGACGAGGCGGTCCCGCACCCGCTAGACCCGGTCCTCGTCGCCGAGGCGATCGCGCGGCTCGCCCGGACGACCGTCCCGGTCGGCTGACCGGGTGAGCGCGGCGCCGCCGGCCGGGGAGTCCTGGCCGGACCTGCTCGCCTCCCTGCTCCGGGGCGAGGACCTCCCGGTCGACCGGGCCCGGTGGGCGATGACCGAGGTGATGCGCGGCGAGGCCTCACCGGTCCAGCTCGCGGGCTTCCTCGTCGCGCTCCGCGCCAAGGGGGAGAGCGTCGACGAGCTCCGCGGGCTCGCCGACGTCATGCTCGAGCACGCGAACCGGATCGACGTCCCCGGCCCGAGCATCGACATCGTCGGGACCGGCGGGGACCGGATGCACTCGGTCAACATCTCGACGATGGCCTCGGTCGTCGTCGCGTCCACCGGGCTGCGCGTCGTCAAGCACGGCAACCGGGCGGCCTCCTCGTCCTCCGGGTCGGCCGACGTCCTCGAGGCGCTCGGCGTGTCGCTGACCCTGACACCGGACCAGGTGGCCGAGGTGGCGACGCGGGTCGGCATCACCTTCTGCTTCGCCAACGCCTTCCACCCCTCGATGCGGCATGCGGCGGCGGCGCGCAGCGGCCTGGGCGTGGGCACCGCGTTCAACGCCCTCGGGCCGCTCACGAACCCCGCCCAGCCGACCTACGCCGCGGTCGGGGTCGCCGACGTCCGCCTGGCGCCGCTCCTCGCCGGGGTGTTCGCCGGCCGGGGGCGGCCCGCCGTGGTCCTCCGTGGCGACGACGGCCTCGACGAGCTGACCCTCGCCACGTCCTCGACGCTGTGGTGGGTGGCCGACGGCGCCGTCACCGAGCTCTCGGTCACCCCGGGCGACGTCGGCCTGCCGACGGCTCCCGTCGAGGCGCTGCGCGGCGGCGACGCCGCCTACAACGCCGACGTCGCCCGTCGGCTGCTCTCCGGGGAGCGCGGGCCGGTCCGCGACGCCGTGGTCCTCAACGCGGGCGTCGCCCTGGCCCTCGCCGGCGGGCTCGACGGCGACGTCGCCCGGCCCGCGGTCGTCGACGCCCTCGCGACCGGCGTCGCCCGGGCGCAGCAGGCACTGGACTCCGGCGCCGCCGCCGGGCTGCTCGAGCGCTGGGTGACGGCGACCCGCGAGCTCGTCTGAGCCGCCCGCCCGCCGGGCGTCAGTCCTCGATGCCGAGGCTGAACGCGGACTCCAGGTCGTGCGAGGAGTACGTCCGGAAGGCGATGTGGGTGTTCGTGCCGGTGACGCCCTCGACCTTGTTGAGGCGGTCGGCGATGACGTCGGCGAGGGCCTCGTGCTCGCGGACCCGCACCATCGCGACGAGGTCGGCGTCCCCGGCGACCGAGTACACCTCGGTGACCCCGTCGAGGTCGGCGATCTCCTGGGCGACCTCGGGGATGCGGTCGACGTCGGCGGTGATGAGGACGATGGCGGTGATCACGCGGCCAGCCTAGCCACCGGCCGCGGGGCCCAGGGTGCGGGCCAGCAGCGCGCGGAGGGCCTGGAAGTGCCGCTCGGCACCACGCTCCTGGTACATCGAGGTGTCGGCCATCGTGTAGCCGTGCGGGGCGTCGGGGTACACCTCGTTGGTGGCGGTGAGCCCGTGGCGGGCAAAGGTCGCGCCGAGGGCCGCGACGGCCTCCGGGGGCATCGAGCGGTCGTGGTCGGCGTGGCCGCACACGAACTCGGCCCGGGCGCCCGCGAGGGCCAGGTGCGGGCTGTCGGGCTGGTCGGTGACCAGGCCGCCGCCGTGGAAGGCCCCGCACGCCGCGACGACGTCGGGGTGGGCGCCGGCCGCCCGCAGGGCCAGCCGGGCGCCCATGCAGTACCCGGTGACCCCGACCCGCGTGCCGGTGACGCCGTCGAGGCCCCGCAGCGCGGTGAGGTAGGCGGTGAGGTCGGCGACGGCGAGGTCGCTCGTCAGCCGGCCGACGCGGGGCATCGCCTCGGCCATGACGGCCTGGCGCCCCTCCGCGACGCGCAGGTCGCCGCGCGGGGCCAGCTCGGCGACGGTGCCCTCGCGGTGGAAGACGTTGGGCGCCAGGACGACGTAGCCCCACCCGGCGATGCGGTCGCACATCGCGGCGACCTGCGGGCGCACGCCGATGGCGTCCATGACGAACAGGACCCCGGGGCCGGTGCCGGACGGCGGCCTCGAGACGTGCGCCTCGGCCGTTCCGCCGGGCACGGGGACCTCGATGAGGTGCAGCTCGCTCACCCGCCCGACGCTACGCCGCGGATGCCGCGCCGGACGGGTCCGCCTCAGCCCCGAACGAGGCAGAACGGGTGGCCGGCCGGGTCGAGGTAGACCCGGAAGCCGCCGGTCTCCGAGGGCTGGTGGTCGTGCACCCGCGCCCCCGCGGCGAGGACGGCCGGCTCGGCCGCGGCGATGTCGTCGACGGTGAGGTCGAGGTGGACCTGCTGCGGGTGGGCGCCCCCGGGCCACGTCGGCGCGACCCAGTCCTCGATCCGCTGGAAGGCGAGCGACGTGCGGCCGTCCCGGTTCTCCGGCGTCACGCCTCCGCCGGGCGGCACCAGCGTCACCCAGTCGCGGTCGGAGCCGTCCTGGAGCTCCCAGCCGAGGACCTCGGCGTAGAAGCGGCCGAGGGCGAGGGCGTCGGGGCAGTCGAGGACGACGAGGTCGAGGAGGGGTCGAGTGGTCATGTCCGGGACGCTAGCGGTGGATGCGGACGGTGGGCGTCCGCATC
>DASSQJ010000123.1:0-6953 GCA_035702545.1 Phycicoccus sp. | reverse complement strand
GCTCCGCGTCCGCGTGCTGCTCGGCGTCGAGACCCTCGACCGCGGCCGGGCCGCCGAGGGTGGCGAGCATGTTGCGGACGTTGCTCAGCTGCGCGGTGATGCTGTCGCGGCGGGCCGTCGCGGCGGCGAGCTCGCGCTCGGAGTCGCGGCGCACGCGCTCGGCCTGCTCCTTGGCGGAGCGGACGAGCTCGGCCGCCTCGGCGCGGGCCCCCTCGAGGATCCGGTTCGCCTCGGCCGCCTTGGCTTCGCGGTCCTGCTCGGCCTCGCGCGAGAGCAGGTCGGCACGCTCCTGGACCGCGGCGAGCGCGGCGTCCTGGGTGGCCATCTGGGCGTTGAACTCGTTGGCGGCCGCCTCGCGCCGCTCGCCGAGGGTCCGCTCGAAGTCCGCGGCCTGCGCCGCCGCCGTCGCGCGCTGCTTCTCGAAGTAGGCCTCGGCCTCCTCGCGCCGCGCCGCGGCCTCCCGGGCCGCGTCGTCGACGATCGAGTCGGCCTCGGCCTGGGCGCGCGAGCGGACCTCCGTGGCGTCGACGTCCGCGCGGGTGCGCACCTCCTCGGCGTACCGGTCGGCCTCGGCACGGACGAGCCGGGACTGCTCGTCGGCGACCCGGCGCAGCTCGTCGGCCTCGCTCGACGCGGCCTGCCGCATCGCCGCGGCCTCCTCGTCCGCGAGGCCGAGCATCGAGCCGATGCGCTCGCCCAGGTCGGCGAACGTGGGGCTGGACGCCTTCCGGGACCGCTCCTCGAGGTCGGCGACGCGGCGGCGGTGGTCGTCGACCTCGCGGGCGAGGTCCTCGTGGGACTGGCGGGCCTTGGTCAGCTCGACGGTGCTCGCCGCCGCCTCCTGCCGGGCTGCCTCGGCCTCCTGGCGGGCCTGGTCGACGGCCTGCTGCAGGGCGGCGACGTGCTGGTCGACCTGGACGGGGTCGTAGCCTCGGAAGACGGTGGGGAACTCCGGCTGGTTCATCAGGACTCCTGGTCAGGGGTGGAGGGGTCGGTGTGGGTGGTGGACGGCTCGGCGGCCGACCGGGCGGGTGGACGGTGGCCGTTGGTCGACCCCTCGTCGTGGACGGCGAGGGCCTCGATGACACCGGAGAGCTCGCCGAGCTGGGCGGTGATCGCGTCGCGGCGCGCAGCGAGTGTATGCACCTCGGCGCGGGCGCGCTCGACGGCCGCCTGCGCCTCGGCCCGGACGGTGTCGGCGCGCTCGCGGGCCTCCTCGGAGGCACGGACGATCTCGGCACGGGCCGCCCGGTGGTACTCGTGCGCCTCGCGGTGCATCCGCTCGACGTCCTCGGCGGCGGCCTGCCGCACCCGGCGGGCGCCCTCCTCGGCCTCGAGGAGCCGCCGGTCGGCGCGCTCGGTCGCCTCGACCTCGCGGCGCCGGGCCTCCTCGAGGAGGCGCTCGGACTCGCGCCGGGCCGACTCGCTCGTCCGGGCCGCGTCGGCCCGGGCCTCGGCGAGGACCGACTCGGCGAGCTCGCGCATCCGGCGGGCCTCGGACTCGGCCTCGGCGAGGCGGTCGCGGCTCGTCGCGGTGGCGCTGCCGAGCAGCGCCTGGGCGCGCTGCCGGTGCTCCCGCGAGCGCTCGGCGAGCTCCTGGTGGTGCAACCTGGCCCGGGTCTCGGCGTCCGACTCGGCCCGTTCGAGGATCTCGCGGACGGTGCCCTGGGCCCACGCGAGGTGCTTCTCGGCGGCGTCGACGACCTCCTGGGCCTCGGCGCGGGCCTGCTCGACGACCCGGGCCGCCTCGGCGCGGGCCTCCTCGAGGAGGCGTTCGTGCTCGGTGCGGGTGTCCTCCTCGCGGCGGGTGAGCTCCCCGACCCGGGCGGCGACGTCCTCCTCGGCCTCCCGCCGGTGCCGCGCGGCGTGCTCCTCGCTCTCGCGGCGCAGCCGGTCCAGGTCGGCGTGGGTCGACTCGCGCAGCGCGGCGAGCTCGGCCGTGTGGGTCTCGTGCTCGCGCGCCCACCGCTCCTGGTGGGTGCGCTCCTCCTCGCTGAGGCGGGCCATCGTGCCCTCGTGCTCGAGCCGGGCCGCCTCGAGGAGCTCGCGGGCCCGGGCCTGCGCGTCGGCGAGAGCCTGCGCGGCCTGCTCCTCGGCGAGGGCGATGGCCTCGTCGCTCGCCTTGGTCGCGCGGGCCCGCAGGAGGGAGGCCTGGTCGGCGGCGTCGGCGAGCATGATGTCGACCTCGGCGCGGGTCTCCTCGAGCCGCCGCTCGGACTCCTCGCGCGCACTGCGCACCCGCGCCTGGAGGTCCTCGAGCTCGTGGGTCGCCTCGGCGAGCTCCTCGCGGACCCGGGTCGCCTCGGCGCGCGCCTCGGCGACCTCGCGGCCGGCGTCGGCCCGTAGCTGGTCGGCGAGCGCCTGGGCGCGGGCGAGGATCGAGAGCGCCTCGTCGGCCGGCCCACGGGTCACGGAATCGGCGGAGGACTGCACCTGCGCCGTCGCCTCGCGCGTGGACCGGTCGGACACGCGCCCCATGATCGCAGAACTGCCCGGCATCCACCGGACGAGGCCTGAGAGCCGTGCTCAGGACGGTAGATTGGCCAACCGCGCGGCCCGACGACTCCGGCCCGCCCCCCGTCCGCCGAAGGAGAAGCCGCGTGTCAGCACGCCTGTTCACGTCCGAGTCCGTCACCGAGGGACACCCGGACAAGATCTGCGACCAGATCTCCGACAGCATCCTCGACGCGATGCTCGCCCAGGACCCCCGCAGCCGGGTGGCCGTCGAGACGATGGTGACGACCGGCCTGGTCCACGTGGCCGGCGAGGTGACGACCGAGGCGTACGTCGAGATCCCCCGCATCGTCCGCGACACCGTCCTGCGGATCGGCTACGACTCCTCGACGAAGGGCTTCGACGGCGGCTCGTGCGGCGTCAGCGTCTCGATCGGCCAGCAGAGTCCCGACATCGCCCAGGGCGTCGACACCGCCTTCGAGAGCCGGACCGGCGGCGTCGACCCGCTCGACAAGCAGGGCGCCGGGGACCAGGGCCTGATGTTCGGCTACGCCTGCGACGACACCCCCGAGCTGATGCCGCTGCCGATCTTCCTCGCGCACCGGCTCAGCGAGCGGCTCACCGACGTCCGCAAGGCCGGGGACCTTTCGTACCTGCGCCCGGACGGCAAGACCCAGGTGACGATCGCCTACGAGGGCGACCGGGCCGTCGCCCTCGACGCCGTCGTCGTGTCCACCCAGCACGCCGAGGACATCAGCATCGACGGGATGCTCGCGCCGGACATCCGCGCGCACGTCATCGAGCCGGTCCTCGCGGACCTTGCCGAGGCCGGGACCGAGCTCGGCACCGACGAGTACCGCACGTTCATCAACCCCACCGGCAAGTTCGTCGTCGGCGGCCCGATGGGCGATGCCGGCCTCACCGGGCGCAAGATCATCGTCGACACCTACGGCGGGATGGCGCGCCACGGCGGGGGCGCGTTCTCCGGCAAGGACCCGAGCAAGGTGGACCGTTCGGCCGCCTACGCCACCCGCTGGGTCGCGAAGAACGTCGTGGCCGCCGGGCTGGCCCGCCGCTGCGAGGTCCAGGTCGCCTACGCGATCGGGGTCGCGCAGCCGGTCGGCCTCTACGTCGAGACCTTCGGCACGGAGACCGTGCCCGTCGACCGGATCCAGGCGGCGATCCCGGAGGTCTTCGACCTGCGGCCGGCCGCCATCCTCGACCAGCTCGCGCTGCTGCGCCCCATCTACGCCCGCACGGCCGCCTACGGCCACTTCGGCCGCACCGACGAGGGTCCGGACGGCGGTTTCACGTGGGAGCGCACCGACCGCGTCGAGGCGCTCCAGCGGGCTGTGCACGGCTGATCGGGCCGTCCCCGGGCTCCGCTAGGTTCGGCCCGTGGCGGAGGACCCCGGGGATGCCGAGCAGCTCGCGCTCATCGCGCCGAGCAGCGGCCGTCCGCGGCGCCTCGCCGGAGCCGACCCGACGACCACGGACCGGCCGGTGGCCGTCGTCCTCGTCGACACCGGCCTCCCGCACCTCGACCGACCGTTCGAGTACACGGTCCCCGAGTCGATGGCGGCGACGGCCGTCCCGGGGGCGAGGGTCCGGGTCCGGTTCGCCGGGCAGGACGTCGCGGGGTTCGTCGTCGAGCGCCGGGCCGCCGCGGAGCACGCCGGCCGGCTGAGCCCGCTGCGCCGGGTCGTCTCGCCCGAGCCGGTGCTCACGCCGGCGGTCCTCGCGGCCTCGCGTGCGGTCGCCGCCCACTACGCCGGCACCGTCGGTGACGTCCTGCGCCTCGCCGTCCCACCCCGGCACGCGGCTGCCGAGAAGGCGCTGCCGCTCGAGGCGCCGGCGGCGCCACCGCTCCCCGTGGACGAGCCGCTCGCCTGGTCCGGGCTGGGGCCCGGACCGGCCTTCCTCGCCCACCTCGCCGACCGGGGAGCGCCCGGCGCCGCGGTCCTCGCGCTGCCGGCGGTCGACGAGGAGCGCGCGTGGCCCGCCCTCCTCGCCGAGGCCGCCCTGGCCACCGCACGCTCGGGACGCGGCAGCGTGCTCGTCGTCCCCGACCACCGCGACGTCCGCCGCGTCGAGGCCGCCCTCACCCGGGTCCTCGGTCCCGGGCGGCACACCCGGCTGACCGCCGACCAGGGGCCGCAGGCGCGGTACACGGCGTTCCTCAAGGCGCTCCGTGGCCACGTCGACGTCGTCGTGGGCACCCGCGCGGCGGCGTTCGCCCCGGTCCACGACCTCGGTCTCGTCGCGTGGTGGGACGACGGCGACGACTCCCTCGAGGAGCCCCGGGCGCCGTACCCGCACGCCCGCGAGGTCCTCCTCGCCCGGGCCGCCGAGGAGGGGGCAGCCGTCCTCGCCGCCGGGTTCGTGCGCTCCGCCGCCGTCGCGGACCTCGTCGACCGTGGCCGCCTCGCGGCGGTGTCGGCCGACCGGGCGACGGTGCGTGCCGCGGTGCCGTCGGTGCACGTCGCCGGGGAGGGGCGCGACGCCGAGCGCGACCCGGCCGGCGCCGCCGCGCACCTGCCGAGCGTCGCGTGGCGGACGGCGAAGCAGTCGCTCGAGCACGGTCCGGTCCTCGTCCAGGTGCCGCGCCGCGGCTACCTGCCCTCGCTGTCGTGCCAGGACTGCCGGCGCCCGGCCCGGTGCGCCGTGTGCGCCGGGCCCCTGGCACTCGCCGGCCCGCAGGGGCCACCGGCCTGCCGGTGGTGCGGGCGCGTCGAGACCGCCTTCGCGTGCCCCGCGTGCGGGGGCCGCCGCCTGAGGTCGTCGGTGGTCGGGGCCCGGCGGACCGCCGAGGAGCTCGGGCGGGCCTTCCCCGGGGTGCCCGTCGAGCGGTCCGGGGCGGGGACCGTCCTCGACCTCGTCCCGCCCGGTCCCCGCCTCGTCGTCGCCACCCCCGGTGCCGAGCCCCCGGCCCCCGAGGGGTACGCGGCGGCGCTCCTCCTCGACGCGTGGGCCCTGCTCGACCGGCCGACGCTCGACGCGGGGGAGGAGGCGCTGCGCCGCTGGGCGGCCGCGGCGGGCCTCGTGCGGCCCGGTGCGGCCGGCGGCCGGGTCGTCCTCTGCGGCGCCCCGACCCACGTCAGCGTGCCGGCCGTCGAGGCCCTGGTCCGCTGGGACCCCGCGTGGTTCGCCGACCGCGAGGTCGCCGAGCGGCGCGAGCTCGCCCTGCCCCCGACGGCCCGCCTCGCCGCGCTCACCGGGTCCCGGCAGGCCCTCGACGCCGCGCTCCGCGAGCTGGCGCTGCCCCCCGACGCCTCCCTCCTCGGCCCCCTGCCGAGCGGGGCCGAGGACCGCTGGCGCGCGCTCGTCACGGTGACCCCCGCCCAGTGGCCAGCCCTCGGCGGCGAGCTCGCGGCGCTGCGCGCCCGGTCCTCGGCCCGCAAGGACCCCGACCCGGTCCACGTCCGGGTCGACCCGCGCGACCCCACGACCTGACCCGCCGGCACGCGCCGAGCCCACGGGCGCCACGGGGACGGTGCGTGCCTTAGCGTGCGGAGCATGCTCCGTGAGTCCACCGCCGCCCTCCTGCGCCGCACCGTCCTCGAGCGCCAGCGCTCGGCCCGGGTGCCGGGCATCCACGCGAGCGTCGTCCGCCGCGGGGAGCTCCTCTGGGAGGCCGGCGTCGGCACCGCCGAGGTCGGCACCGAGCGGCCCCCGACGCGCGAGGACCAGTTCCTCGTCGCCTCCAACACCAAGACCTTCGTCGCGACGATGGTCCTCCAGCTGCGCGACGAGGGCCGGCTCGACCTCGAGGACCGGCTCTCGGACCACCTGCCCGGCCTCGCCCACCCCGTCACCGTCCGCGACGCCCTGAGCCACGTCAGCGGGATGCAGCGCGAGCCGGTCGGCGACGTCTGGGCCACGCTCGAGCACCCGGACGAGGAGGGCCTGCTCCGCGAGGCCGGGGAGGCCGAGCGCATCCTCCGGGCGGGCGACGCCTGGCACTACTCCAACCTCGTGTACGCCCTCCTCGGGCAGGTGGTCGCCCGGCTGGATGGGCGCCCGTGGGACGCGTCGCTCGCGGCCCGGCTCCTCGGGCCGCTCGGGATGAGCCGCACGAGCGTCGGCTTCGACGGCGGCCCCCACGCCCACGGCTACTTCGTCCCGCCCTGGCACGACGTCCCCCGCCCGGAACCCGTCGTCGACCTGCGGGGCACCGGGCCGGCGGGGGCGCTCGCCTCCACCGCGCAGGACCTCGCGCGGTGGACGGCCTTCGTGGCCGACCCGCCACCGGACCTGCTGGCCCCGGCGACGATGGAGGAGATGACCCGGCCCCGGGCCCTCGTCGACACCGAGGGCTGGCAGATGGGGATGGGCCTGGGCTTCTTCCTCCTCCGCTCGCCGGGCGGCCGGATGCTCGTCGGGCACACGGGGGCGATGCCGGGGCACGTCAGCGGGGTCTTCACGCACCGCGAGAGCGGCACCGCGGGCATCGTCCTGATGAACTCCTCGACACCCGGCGACCCCGCCGCGCTCGCCGC
>DASSQJ010000122.1:0-12163 GCA_035702545.1 Phycicoccus sp. | reverse complement strand
CGGCGACGACGGGGACGTGGCGGATGCGGCGCTCGGTCATCGCCTGGGCCAGCTCCTCGATCTGGTCCTCGGGCGAGCACGTGTGGACCTCGGCGGTCATGATCTGCGCGACGGGGGCCTGGAGGAGGGCCGCGCCGTCGGTCTGGAGGTGCCGGACGATGTCGCGTTCGCTGACGATCCCGTGGACCCCCGTGCCGTCGTCGCTCACGACGACCGCACCGATCTTGTGCTCGGCGAGCAGCGCCAGCAGCTCGGTGACGGTCGCGTCGGAGCGCACCGTGACGACGTCCGACCCCTTGCGCCTCACGACATACGCAATCCTCATGACCCGACGATAGGGTCCCCGGCCGCGGCGCGCCAGAGGACGTGACGAACCCCGCGCCCGCGCCCTCAGCCCCGGCCCGGGGCGGCGCCGGTCGAGCCCCTGACCACGAGCTCGGGACCGAAGACGTACTCGTCACGGGGGGCCGGGCGGCCGGCGATCTCGTCGACGAGGGCGCCGGCGGCCGCCTCGGCCATCGCCTCCACGGCCTGCCGGACCGTCGTCAGCGGGGGGTCGGTGTAGCCCATGACGACCGAGTCGTCGTAGCCGACGACCGAGACGTCGCGGGGCACCTCGCGGCCCATCGCCCGGACCTGCCGGATGGCGCCGAGGGCCATCAGGTCGGACCCGCAGACCACCGCCGTGACGCCGCGGCCCACGAGCCGGCCGGCGGCCGCCGCCCCGCCCTCGAGGCTGAAGACCGTGTGCGCGACGAGGGACTCGAGGTGCCGGGGCGGCGTGCCGAGGTGCTCCCGCATGGCCGCCCGGAACCCCTCGACCTTGCGCCGGACCGGCGTGTACCGCTCGGGCCCGACCGCGAGGCCGATCTCGGTGTGGCCGAGCTCGGCGAGGTGGCGCACCGCGAGGTCCATCGAGGCGACGTCGTCGTTGGAGACCGACGGGGCGTCGACCCCCGCGAGCGGCCCGTTGACGAGGACGATGGGCAGGCCGCGCTCACGCAGCGCCCGGTACCGGGCCGGGTCGCTCGTCGCGTCGGCGTGCTGCCCGGAGACGAAGACGATCCCGCACGCGCCGCGGTCGAGGAGCATCCGGACGTGGTCGTCCTCGTGGGTGCCGCCGGGGGCCTGCGTGCAGATCACCGGGCCGTGGCCCGCCGCGGCGAGCGCGGCCTCGAGCGCCTGGGCGAAGTGCGGGAAGACCGGGTTGACGAGCTCGGGGACGATGACGCCGACGAGCGACGCGGATGCCGCCTCGAGCCGTGCCGGCCGGTCGTAGCCGAGGACGTCGACGGCGGTGAGGACCGCCCGCCGGTTGGCCTCGCTGACGCCGGGCCGGCCGTTGAGCACGCGGCTCGCGGTCGCCTCGCTGACCCCGGCGCGCGCCGCGACGTCGGCGAGCCGGGCCGTGCGGGCCGTGTCGGCCGCCCGGGGTGTCTCGGCCGCCCGCGCCGTCCGCCGCTCGGTCACGGACCGACCCTAGCCGCGACGCGAGGTGGACGCCGGTACCGCTCGGGACGGTGGGACGGCATACTGGCGTAACCGCTTGCACCGACGCGGCGGGAGCTCCACCACCTTTACAACGGATCGTCCGGCACGTTCCTGCCGGTGAAGGAAAGGCAACGACGCCATGGCAACAGTGAAGTTCGACCAGGCCACCCGCATCTACCCGGGCAACGACAAGCCCTCGGTGGACCGACTGGACATCGACGTCGCCGACGGGGAGTTCCTCGTCCTCGTCGGTCCCTCCGGCTGCGGCAAGTCCACGTCCCTGCGGATGCTCGCCGGCCTCGAGGAGGTCAACGGCGGGAAGATCTGGATCGGTGACCGTGACGTCACCGACCTCTCTCCGAAGGACCGCGACGTCGCGATGGTCTTCCAGAACTACGCGCTCTACCCGCACATGAGCGTCGCCGACAACATGGGCTTCGCGCTCAAGATCGCCGGCGTCGACAAGGGCGAGATCCGCAAGCGCGTGGAGGAGGCGGCCGCCATCCTCGACCTCACCCAGTACCTCGAGCGCAAGCCGAAGGCCCTCTCCGGTGGCCAGCGGCAGCGCGTCGCCATGGGCCGGGCCATCGTCCGCTCCCCGCAGGTCTTCCTCATGGACGAGCCGCTGTCGAACCTCGACGCCAAGCTCCGCGTCCAGACCCGCACCCAGATCGCCTCGCTCCAGCGCCGGCTCGGCGTCACGACCGTCTACGTCACCCACGACCAGATCGAGGCGATGACGATGGGCGACCGGATCGCCCTGCTCAAGGACGGCATCCTCCAGCAGTGCGCCACCCCGCGCGAGATGTACGACAGCCCCGCCAACGTCTTCGTCGCGGGCTTCATCGGCTCGCCCGCGATGAACCTCGTCGCGGTGCCCGTCACCACCGACGGCGTGAAGTTCGGCAGCCACTCGGTCCAGATCCCCCGCGACGCGCTGGCCAACGCCGGCTCGACCGTCATCGTCGGCGTCCGCCCCGAGGACGTCGAGGTGACGACGAACGACGACGGCCTCGAGCTCCAGGTCGAGGTCGTCGAGGAGCTCGGCGCCGACGCGTACGTCTACGCGACCCCGACGAGCGAGGCCATCCAGCTCGAGGGCGGCGACGACAGCCTCGCCAAGCCGTTCATCGCCCGCGTCGACGGCCGGGCCGTCCCCGCGCCCGGGTCGAAGATCTACGTCTACCCGAAGGCGCAGCACCTCCACGTCTTCGACAAGGCGTCCGGCCTCCGCATCTGAGGCAGCCACCGCACCACCGACGCCGTGACGCCCCGGACGACCCGTTCGTCCGGGGCGTCGCCCGTCCGGAGCCCCGTCGCCCCGCCCGTCCCCGCGCCCCGTCGCCCCCAGGAGGACCGATGGCCCTCGAGCTGACCGCCGCCCGCGCCGACCCCGCCCTCCTCGACCTGCCCTGGCGGGTTCCGCTCGAGGAGTGGCCGGAGGACCTCCTCGCCGCACTCCCCCGCGGCATCTCCCGGCACGTCGTGCGCTTCGTCCGCCTCTCCGGGCGCGTCCTCGCCGTCAAGGAGATCAAGGAGGAGCTCGCCCGCCGCGAGTACGACATGCTTCGCAACCTCGGCCGGCTGCACCTGCCGGCGGTCGAGCCGTTCGCGGTCGTCAGCGGCCGGGTGTCCCGCGACGGGGAGCCGCTCGACGCCTGCCTGGTGACCCGCCACCTCCAGTTCTCCCTCCCGTACCGCGCCCTCTACAGCCAGAGCCTTCGCAAGGGCACGGCGACCCGGCTCATCGACGCCCTCGCCGTGCTCCTCGTCCGGCTCCACCTCGCCGGATTCTGGTGGGGCGACGTGTCACTGTCGAACACCCTCTTCCGGCGGGATGCCGGGGCGTTCGCCGCCTACCTCGTCGACGCCGAGACGGGCGAGCTGCGCGAGCGGCTCAGCGACGGCCAGCGTGAGCACGACCTCGAGATCGCCCGGGTCAACATCGCCGGCGAGCTCATGGACCTCGAGGCCGGCGGGCTGCTCCAGGAGGAGCGCGACCCGGTCGAGGTCAGCGAGCGGATCGTCACCCGGTACCGCGAGCTCTGGGACGAGCTCTTCGGCTCCGAGGTCATCGACGACACCGAGCGGTGGCGGGTCGACGACCGGATCCGACGGCTCAACGCCCTCGGCTTCGACGTCGACGAGCTCGAGATCACGACGGACATCGACGGGACGAGCCTGCGCATCCAGCCCAAGGTCGTCGACGCCGGCCACCACTCGCGGCGGCTGCTCCGGCTCACCGGACTCGACGTCCGCGAGAACCAGGCTCGCCGGCTGCTCAACGACCTCGAGCTGTTCACCGTCGCGACCGGTCGGCAGGGCGAGGACGAGGAGATCGTCGCCCACGAGTGGCTCACCCAGGTCTACGAACCGGTCACCCGGCGCGTGCCCCGGGCGCTGCTCCGCAAGCTCGAGCCCGCCGAGGTCTTCCACGAGGTGCTCGAGCACCGCTGGTACATGGCCGAGCGCGCGCAGCACGACATCCCCATCCAGGTGGCGATGGACGACTACCTCGCCCAGGTGCTCCCGAGCAAGCCGGACGAGGCCGCCGTGCTCGGCGTCGACACCGAGGAACTCCCGGTCCTGGCGCAGGACACGCCGTAGACTCGCGCGCAGCCGCGACCGTCGCCCCCCGAGGGATGCCATGACCGACCAGCCGCCCCGTCCCGAGCCTCCCGCCGGGGACGAGCCTCCCCCGACGCCGGCGACCGAGTCCGCTCCCCCGCCGGGACCGGCGGAGCCCGGTCCTCCGCCGTCGGCACCGCCGGTCGCCGAGAACCCCTACGGCCAGCCCCAGTACGGGCAGCCCCAGTACCGGCAGCCCCAGTACGGGCAACCGCAGTACGGGCAGCAGCCCTACGGTCAGCCGCAGTACCCCCAGCAGCAGTACCCGCAGCAGCCCTACGGAGAGCAGCAGTACCCCCAGCAGCCGTACGGCCAGCCGAACCCCTACGACCAGCCCAACCCGTACGCGCAGCAGAACCCCTACGCGACCGCGCCGGCCTACGGCCCGCCGGCGATGAACCCGGGCTCGAAGGGCTTCGTCGAGGCGAACTTCGGCCGGGTCGCGGACTTCGGGGACCGGGCCGTCGCCTACCTCATCGACCTCGCACTCACCCTGATCGGCCTCATCCCCGTGGTCCTCGGAGCCGTGGTGCTCGCGGCATCCGGCCGGCACACGGTGACCTTCGACAACGGGTCCACGACGATCACCCAGGGCGACACCGCGATGATGGCGGTCGGCGGGATCCTCATGGGCCTCGGGTTCCTCACGATGTTCGGCATCTGGCTGTGGAACCGGGTCTTCCGGATGGGCCGCACCGGCCAGAGCCTCGGGAAGAAGATGGGCGGCCTCATGCTGCTCGACGCGCGGACCGGCCAGCCGATCGGGGCCGGGATGGCCTTCGTCCGCGAGCTCGTGTCGTCCATCGTCAACCAGGTGGTCTACCTGTCGTTCCTCTGGATGCTCTGGGACCCCGACAAGCAGACGCTGGCCGACAAGGCAGTGCACTCGGCGGTCATCCACATCCCCCAGCAGTGACCTCCGGTTTCCCGCCTGGGGCGGGAAATGCGAGCGAGGCACCCCGAAGTTCGGGGTGCCTCGGTAGGGGTTCCGATGTCCCGGTTCGAGTTGCGGAAATGTGGTGCCGTGACCGCGCGGGTCAGGCGGGCGAGGCCCACGTCCATCCGGGGATGTTGCGCGCGACCGTGAACGCGAGCACGAGCGCGCCGACGACCCACGGGGTCCACGGCGCCGGCTGCCAGCGAACGGGGCGGCCGGTCCAGCGCGACCACGCCCAGGCCCCCCAGAGGACGACGAGACCGAGGAGCACGAGCGGCGCGATCGGGTTGCGCGCCATCGCCCCCGCCACGTCGAGGTGGGCGAGGTCGTGCGTGGCCCGCAGCATCCCGCACCCCGGGCACCAGATGCCCGCGAGCGCGTACGTGGGGCACAGGGGGTAGTGCCCCGGCTGGTTGGGGTCGACCTGCGCGACGTACACCGTCGCGAGTGCCGTCGCCGCCGCCGTGACGACGGGCGCCACGAGGCGGCGTCCCCGACCCACTGCAGGGTCGGAGGGCGCCGCCTCGAGGTGGATCGCGACCATGGTCAGGAGGTGCTGTTGCCCGAGATCATGGCGAGTCCGCCGAAGAAGATGATCCAGATGATCGACAGGACGAGCAGCACGACGCCGATGATGCCGAGGATGCGGCCGATCTGGACGATCTGGCGGTTGCCGTAGCGGCCCGGCTCGGCGTCGATCTCCTTCAGCGCCGTGTTGCCCATGAGCCAGGCGGCGACGCCGAGCGGCGAGCAGCAGACGATCGACAGGATGCCGAGGACGAGGATGGTGATGCCGCGCGGGTGGTCGACGGGTCCGCCGCCCAGCCCGCCACCGGGGGGCGGGGGTGCCGCGTAGCCGCCGCCGCCCTCGCCCGAGCCCGGCGGGGGCGGAGGCGGCGGGGGCGGCGGGGTGGATCCGTAGTCAGACATGCGAAGTTCCCTCTCTCACGTTCGTCGGGGCGCTGTGCCCCAGCCGGAGCAGTCCGGCGATCGCCCAGCCTTCCACACCGGGCGCGCCGGTCCCCAGCATCCACGCCGATCCGCGCCGTTCCGCCGGCGCCTCACTAGGGTGTGCGGCACTGGACGAGCGACCGACGGAGGACCCATGAGCACCACACCGCCCCCACCCGGCGACGACGCCCCGCCCCCGGAGCGCGAGGACCCCACGAGCAGCACCTACGGCACGGGCGACGAGCCCCCGCCTCCGCCTCCCTCGGACCCGTTCGCCACCGACGATGCCACCGCAGCGCCGCCTCCCCCTCCGCCGCCGCCGGCATACCCCGGCTACTCGGGCCCTCCGCCGGCCGCCGAGCCCTACCCGACCGGGGACGCCGGCGCGTCGTACCCGCCGCCCCCGCCCCCTCCGCCGCCCGGTGGCTACGAGGGCTACGGGGCCCCGCCCCCCGGGCCGTACCCCGGCCAGGGCCCGGGCCCCTACCCCGCTCCCTACACCGGCAGCACGCCGGCGAACAACGGCAAGGCCGTCGCCGCGCTCGTCTGCGGCATCGCCGGCATCGTCTTCGCCTTCTGCTGCGGGCCGATCGGCATCGTCCTCGGGATCGTCGGCATCGTGCTCGGCTACCTGTCGAAGCAGGAGATCCAGCGCTCGGCCGGAACCCAGGGCGGGGCCCAGCTCGCCCAGGGCGGCCTCGTCACCGGGATCATCGCCGTCGTGGCCGCGGTGATCATGATCGTCATCGGTGCCGCGACGAACCTCAGCAACTTCGGGGTCGGCTGAGATGACCACCGCAACCCGTCCCGTCGCCCACCCCCGCCTGGCCAGGTGGGTGGTGGGCGGGGCGGTCGGCGCCGCCGCGGCATCTGCGGTGGCCTATGTCGCCACGCACGACCCGCACGTCGCCGGCAACTACCCCGCGTGCACGCTGCTGACCCTCACCGGGTTCTACTGCCCGGCGTGCGGCGGGACCCGCGCGGTGTACGACCTGCTCCACGGCGACGTCGCGGGGTCGTTCGCCCGCAACCCCGCCGTCCCCGTGCTCGTCATGGCGGCGGTCGTCTGGCTGGCGTTCCGGGTCGTCGTCCACCGGCGTCCGGGCCGCCGGCAGCGGCCGATGCCGACGTGGCTGCCGGTCGCCCTCGGGGTCGCCACCCTCGTCTTCGGTGTGCTGCGGAACATCCCGGGGTGGGACTGGCTCTCCCCGGCGTGACGCGCGCCCGCGATCAGCGCCGGCGGCGGCGGGCCACCTCGTAGAGCGTCACGCCGGTCGCGATGCCGGCGTTGAGCGACTCGACCGCCGAGCTCATCGGCACGGACACGATCTGGTCGCACGTCTCGCGGACCAGCCGGGACAGGCCCTTGCCCTCGGAGCCGACGACGACGACGAGGGGCTCGGAGGCCAGCTCGAGGTCGGGCAGCTCGACGTCCCCGTCCATGTCGAGGCCGATGACGAAGAAGCCGGCCTTCCGGAAGTCCTCGAGGGCCCGGGTGAGGTTGGGCGCCTGCGCGACCGGGATCCGCGCGGCGGCCCCGGCCGAGGTCTTCCACGCGCTGGCCGTCATCCCGACCGAGCGGCGGCTGGGGACGACGACGCCGTGACCGCCGAAGGCCGCGACGGACCGGACGATGGCGCCGAGGTTCCGGGGGTCGGTGATGCCGTCGAGGGCGACGACGAGGGGGATGCCGGGCGCCTCGGGATCGATGAGGTCGCTCGGGTGGGTGTACTCGTACGGGGGCACCTGCACGGCCAGGCCCTGGTGAACTGCCCCGTCGGTGATCCGGTCGAGCTCGCCGCGCGGGGTCTCGAGGACCGGGATGCCGCGCTCGGTCGCCGTCTTGACCGCCTCGCGGACCCGGTCGTCGGGGTCGATCCGGCCGGCGACGTACATCGCCGTCACCGGGACGTGCGCGCGCAGGGCCTCGACGACGGCGTTGCGTCCGGCGACGACCTCGCTCGAGGCCTTGCCGCTGCGACGGGTCAGCCGCTGGCCACCCCGGCCTCCGGTGGCGGCGGATCCGCCCGAGCCGCCCTGGCCGGCGGCGCCGGACCGGCGGTGCGCCTTGTGGTGGGGGCGGTCGGCGGCCTTGGGGGTGGGGCCTTTGCCCTCGAGCCCCTTGCGCCGCTGGCCACCCGAGCCCACGGTGGGCCCCTTCTTCCCGCCCTTGCGGATCGCTCCTCGACGCTGGGAGTTGCCGGCCACGTCAGTCCGCCTTTCCGCGGGAGAGCGACCAGCGGGCGCCGGCAGCGGTGTCCTCCAACGTGATCCCCGCGGCGGTCAGCTCGTCGCGGATGGCGTCGGCGGTCTCGTAGTCGCGCGCGGACCGGGCCGCGGCGCGGGCCGCGAGCCGGTCGCGGACGAGCGACTCCAGGGCGGCGAGGGCCGCCCCGCCGTCGCCGTCCCCGTCGGACCACGCGGGGTCGAGCGGGTTGACGCCGATGACGTCGGTCATCGCGACGACCTGGTGGGCGATCGTCGCCGCGTCCTCGTGGTCGCCGTCGTCGAGGGCGGTGTTGCCGGCGCGGACCGTCTCGTGGACGACGGCGAGTGCGCCGGAGACGCCCAGGTCGTCATCCATCGACTCCCGGAACTCGGCGGGGAGCTCGGCGGAGCCGTCGGGGACCAGCGTGGGGACCCCGGGAAGGGCGCGGCGGAGGAAGCCCTCGATGCGCTCGACGGCGGCACCGGCCTCCTCGATGGACCCGTCGTGGTACTCGATCGTCGACCGGTAGTGCGCGGCCGACAGGTAGTAGCGGACGGCGAGCGGCCGGTGGTGCTTGACGACCTCGCTGACGCGCAACGAGTTCCCGAGCGACTTGCTCATCTTCTCGCCGCCCATCGTCACCCACGCGTTGTGCAGCCAGTAGTTGGCGAAGCCGAGCCCGGCCGCCCGGGACTGGGCGATCTCGTTCTCGTGGTGGGGAAACCGCAGGTCGACGCCGCCGCCGTGGATGTCGAAGGTGTCGCCGAGGTACTTGCGCGCCATCGCCGAGCACTCGAGGTGCCAGCCCGGGCGGCCGGCCCCGAAGGGCGTGGGCCAGGCCGCCGTGGCGGGCTCCTCGGGCTTGTGGCCCTTCCAGAGCGCGAAGTCGCGGGGGTCGCGCTTGCCGCGCGGGTCGGCGTCCTCGGCGTCGGCCATGTCGTCGACGCTCTGGTGGGTGAGCTCGCCGTAGGAGGGCCAGCTCCGGACGTCGAAGTACACGTCCCCGGAGGCGTCGTCGGCGCGGTACGCGTGGCCCTTCTCGACGAGGGTCTCCATGAGCTCGACCATCTCGGGGACGTGACCGGTCGCGCGCGGCTCGTACGTCGGCGGCAGGACGCCGAGGTCGTCGAGGGCCTCCGCGGTCTCGACCTCGTTGCGGTAGGAGATCGCGTACCAGGGCTCGCCGGCGTCGGCGGACTTGGCGAGGATCTTGTCGTCGATGTCGGTGACGTTGCGGATGAGCGTGACGTCGAAGCCGTGACCGCGCTCGAGCCAGCGGCGCAGGATGTCGAACGCGACGGCGAACCGGACGTGGCCGAGGTGCGGCGGGGCCTGGGTCGTGAGCCCGCAGATGTAGATCCCCGCCTTCCCGGGCACGACCGGGACGAAGTCGCGCAGCTCGCGGGACATGGAGTCGAAGAGCCTGAGGGTCACCCGGTCAAGGCTACCGGCGCGCCGGCACCCGTCCCGCCACGGGACTTCCCGCTGACGCGCAGCCACCCCTGGCGCCTCCCGCCTCCAACCGTGAACGTGGGTGACAACCGGCGCGGGGACGTCAGTCATCACCCACGTCCGGGCGGAGGGGCCTGCTGCCGGGGCGGTCAGTGGCCGCGGGCGATCCACTCCTCGAGGTGCGGCGCCTCGTCCCCGACGGTCGTGGGGTCGCCGTGGCCGGTGAGGACCACCGTGTCGGGCGGCAGGGTCAGCAGCCGCGTGCGGATCGACTCGATGATCGTCGGGAAGTCGCTGTGCGACCGCCCGGTGGCCCCCGGACCGCCCTGGAAGAGGGTGTCGCCGGAGAAGACGACGCCGAGGTCCGGCGCGTGGAGGCAGGAGGCGCCGGGGGCGTGACCGGGCGTGTGGATGACGGTCAGCTCCACGTCGCCGACCGTGAGCACCTGGCCGTCGGAGAGCTCACCACCGGGCGGCTGCTCCTGCGACTGGTCCCAGAGCACCCGGTCGGCCGCGTGGAGGTACGCGGTGGCGCCGGTCGCGGCGACGAGTCCCGGTACCGCACCGACGTGGTCGTTGTGCCCGTGGGTGCAGACGACGGCGACCACCCGCCGGCCGCCGACCGCGCCGAGGATCGCGTCGGCGTCGTGGGCGGCGTCGACGACGAGCACCTCGGCGTCGTCGCCGACGAGCCAGACGTTGTTGTCGACCTCCCAGGAGCCGCCGTCGAGCTCGAAGACCCCGGAGGTGACGACCCGCTCGACGCGGACCCCACCCGGTGAGGTGCGGACGGGCATCCCGATCTCGGTGGTGCCGCTCACGCGTGGCCCTCCGAACCGTCGAGGACGACGACCGAGCGCAGCACGTCGCCGTGGTGCATCTTCGCGAACGCGGCCTCCACGTCCTCGATCCCGACGCGCTCGCTGACGAACGCGTCGAGGTCGAAACGCCCCTGCCGGTAGAGGTCGACGAGCATCGGGAAGTCCCGGGAGGGCAGGCAGTCGCCGTACCAGCTCGACTTCAGGGCGCCACCGCGGCCGAAGACCTCGATCATCGGGAGGGTGACCTGCTTGTCGGGCGTCGGGACGCCCACGAGCACGACGGTGCCGGCGAGGTCCCGCGCGTAGAACGCCTGCTCGTAGGTCTCGGGCCGGCCGACGGCCTCGACGACGACATCGGCCCCGAACCCGCCGGTGGCCGCCCGGATCGCCTCGACAGGGTCCTCGGCCGAGGCGTCGACGGTGTGGGTCGCGCCGAAGGACCGGGCCGCCTCGAGCTTGCGGGCGTCGGTGTCGACGGCGACGATCGTCGTCGCCCCGGCAATGGCTGCTCCCGCGACCGCCGCGCTGCCGACCCCGCCGCAGCCGATGACGGCCACGGAGTCGCCCCGGGTCACCCCCCCGGTGTTGACGGCCGCGCCGAAGCCGGCCATCACCCCGCAGCCGAGCAGGCCCACCGCGGCGGGGTCGGTGCGCTCGACCTTCGTGCACTGGCCGGCGGCGACGAGGGTCTTCTCGATGAACGCGCCGATGCCCAGGGCCGGGGTGAGCTCGGTGCCGTCGGTGAGCGTCATCCGCTGGGTGGCGTTGTGCGTCGCGAAGCAGTACCACGGGCGCCCCCGGCGACAGGCCCGGCACTCGCCGCAGACGGCGCGCCAGTTGAGGATGACGAAGTCGCCGGGCGCCACCCCGGTCACGCCCTCGCCGACCGCCTCGACCGTCCCGGCCGCCTCGTGGCCGAGGAGGAAGGGGAACTCGTCGTTGATGCCGCCCTCGCGGTAGTGCAGGTCGGTGTGGCAGACCCCGCACGCCTCGACCCGCACCACTGCCTCACCGGGCCCGGGGTCGGGGACGACGACGTCGACGAGCTCGACCTCCGCCCCCTTGCTGCGCGCGATGACTCCCTTGACGATCTGGGCCATCAGGCCCTCCTTCCCCGGACGAGACTCCGGTCGGTGACGAGGCTTCGTCTCGCCACGCTAGCCCGGGCGGCTGGCCACCGGGCCGGTGCGGTCAGGAGCGGGCGGGATGCCGCGAGCATCCCGTGTGTCCGCCAACCGGATCCGCGCCTTTCCGCCGGGGAAACCGCGACGTATGCTGCGCGCGTGCCCCATCCGGTCTTCGACGAGGTGATCCACGAGCCCCACCGGCTGCAGATCTGCGCCCTCCTGGTGCCGTCCCCCGGAACCGAGTTCGGCGAGGTCCGCGAGGCGACGGGGCTCTCCGACTCGGCCCTGTCCAAGCACCTCAAGGTGCTCTCGGCCTGCGGCTACACGCGGCTCGAGAAGGGCACTCGCGGGGGGCGCCAGGTGACGACCGTCGTCCTCACGTCGGCCGGGCGGGAGGCCCTGTGCGGGCACGTCGCGGAGCTCCAGCGGATGGCGCGCATCGTCGGGGCCGAGCGCCGGGTGGCCTCGCGCGTCGCCGGCCGCTGACGGCCGGCGGGTCGGCTGCCCGAGCCGGTCAGCCGCGCGGATGGACGAGGGCCGTCGCGAG
>DASSQJ010000121.1:0-4277 GCA_035702545.1 Phycicoccus sp. | reverse complement strand
CCGCACGACGCCACCCTTCCTCGGCAGCTTCGTCGACGGGCGCGGCCAGTTCCTCGCGGTGCTCTCCGCTGCGGCGACCATCGCCGCCCTCCCCGTCATCGTCGCCGGCTGGGTCGCCCAGAAGCAGCTCGTCCGCGGCCTCTCGATGGGAGCCATCAAGTGAGGGGCGAGGTCCGGTGAACGCCGAGGGCACGGCGGCCACGCGGGTGGCGGCCGAGATCACCGGATGCCTCGCGGACTCACCGGGCCGGATCCTCGTCGGCTTCGCCGGACCCCCGGGGTGTGGCAAGTCGACACTCGCAGCCCAGGTGTGCGCCGACCTGGGCGAGCGGGCCGTGCTCGTCCCCCTCGACGGCTGGCACCTGTCGGCCGACCTGACCCGTCGGCTGGGGGCGGCCGGGCGGCGGGGCGCACCCGACACCTTCGACGTCGTGGGGTTCGTCGCGCTGTTGCGGCGCATCCGGGCCCAGCGGACCTCGGACTCGGACTCGTCTTCCGGATCCGTCGTCTTCGCCCCGGACTTCCGGCGGGAGATCGAGGAGCCCATCTCCGGCGCCATAGCGGTCGACCCCAGGACTCCGGTCGTCGTCGTCGAAGGGAACTATCTGCTGCTCGACGCTCCCCACTGGCGCGAGGTCCGGGGCTTGCTCGATCTCTCGTACTACGTGCACCTCGACCCCGAGGAGAGGCGCCGGCGGCTCGTCCGGCGTCACGTGGAGTTCGGGAAGACGCAGAAGGAGGCCACCCGCTGGGTGATGAGCACCGATGAGCGCAACGCCGCGCTCATCGAGGAACGCCGGCTGGCACCCAGCCGCGTCGTGCCGGGCCCGTGAGGGTACGCTGTCCCCGGCGACCCGGTCCTACGTGCACCCGCACGACTCCCTGATGTTGAGGGTGGTCTGCACGCGCACCGTGCGAGCGGGGGTGTCGGGGTCCCGCAACCTGCTGAGCAGCAGCTCGACCGACTGCGCGCCGATGAAGGCCGTGGGCTGGGCCACGGCGGTCAACCTGGGATGGAAGAAGTCCGCCCACTCGAAGTCGTCGAACGCACCGACAGCCAGGTCCCTCGGGATCGCCAACCCCATGAGCCGGCACGCCTTCATCAGCTGGATCGTCGCGTGGTTGTTGCCCGTGACCACCGCGGTCGGCGGCTGAGGGGAGGACAGTGCGCTCCTGAGGTGAGCCGCCAGCTCCTCGACGTCCAGGGCGGGAAGCACCGGCGCGTCGTCGGGCTCGCCGATCCGTCGGAGACCCAGGCCGAACCCGCTCCTCCGCTCTTCGGTCGTCGCCAGTCCGGGGACCGGACTGAGGAAGCACATCCGGCGGTGGCCGTGACCGGCCAGGTGCGCGACCAGAGCGGCAGTCGACTCCACGTTGTCCGCCCCGACCTCGTCGAGCCCACGAGAGAGCACCCGGTCGATGAGGACGACGGGCACGTCGTTGCGACTCGCGTACCCCAGTGCCTCGGCGGGGTCCGACGAGGGGGCGAGGATGACCCCGCTGACCCCACGCCGCAGCAGGTCCGTCATGGCGCGCACCTCGTGGACTGGGTCGTCGTGGGTGTCCGCGAGCAGGAGGGAGTACCCGTCGGAGGACGCCCGCCGGTCCATGGCCTGGACGACGGCGCCGAAGTAGGGGTTGGACATCGCCGACATGGCGAGCCCGATCGTCATGGAGTGGGGAACCGAGCCCGCCTGGCCCGCCCCCACGTAGCCGAGGCGGGCCATCGCCTGCACGACGGCGTGCTCGGTCTCCGGGGCGACGGGTCGCGTCTTGTTCAGGACGTGCGAGACCGTCGTCTTCGAGACGCCGGCGGCGGCCGCCACGGCGCCCATCGACGGCGAGGACCTCCTCTGGGGCACACACCCATGATGCCCGTTGCGCAATGTGTTGCGCGACTCCCGGCACAGGATGACGGGACGTGCCCTGGCCCGAGGAGCGGCCGCCTCCTCAGCGGTCGTGGAGCCGTTCGTCGAAGAAGTCGAGGACGCGGTCCACCGCCTCCTGCCGCCGGTGGGCGGTGAGGGTCGAGTGGCCGCGGCCCTCGAGCTCGACCCGGAGGAACCCGTCCCCGAGCTCCTCGGCCAGGGTGTCGAAGCGGGTGCCGGTGGCCGGGTCGTCGCGGTAGCGGACGCCGAGGACGGGGCATCCGTCCGCCACCCGGCGACGCACCGCCTCCTGGTCCGCGGGACTGAGCCCGAGGTCGGCGGCCCGCCGGCGGCCGATGGCCATCGGCAGCGACGGCTGGGCCCCGACCGGTGCGGCGACCGAGTCGTCGACCATCATCGCGAGGGCGAAGCCGCCGGTGAGGCACATGCCGAGCGCCCCGACACCCGGACCGCCGAGCTCGCGGTGCAGCGCGCGGGCCAACGACCGCAGCCATCCCGCGACCGGCGACGTCACTCCCGCCCGGAGCAAGGTGAACTCCCGGCTGACGCACACCCGCGCGATGCTCCCGGCGATCCGCCGTCCGGTGGCCGGCGCCCCGGGCTCCCCGAACAGGTTCGGGAGGACGACCGTGAAGCCCCGGTCCACGACCTCCTCGGCGAAGGCCAGCACCTCCGGGGTGATACCGGGGATCTCGTGCACGACGACGACCCCGGGTCCCGACCCTCGGCGGAACGTGGGGTGCGTGGTGCCGTCGGCGGTGTGCCGGCCGGCGGTCCAGCCGGGGAGCTCGCTCACGGGCCCATCCTCCCCCAGCTGGCGCCGATGGCGCCGCCCGTGGCGCCGATGGCGCCGCCGCGTCGGCCCGTGCCCTTGTCCTGCCGTCGCGGACCGAACATGCTGCGGTGCGTGACCGCAGCGCCGCAGCTCGCCGGACTCGTCGAGCACTACCTGCCGCCCCCGACGCCCTCGTGCCCCGTGCACGTCGAGGACAGCGAGTGGGCCCCGGTGGTCGACGGTGTCGACTACTTCGCCGAGGTCGCGGCGCTGCTGGAGCGGGTCGGCCCCGACGACGCAGTGTTCGTCGCGGGTCTCCAGGTGTCACCCGACCTCGACCTCCACGGCCGCGCGGTCGGCGACGAGGGGTACCGGCCGCTTGCCGACGTACTCGCGGAGAAGGCCCACGACGGCGCGGACGTCCGGGTGCTGCTCTCCGGCGGCGTGCTCTCCGGTGGGGTGTCCTGGCTCCCCGTCGGCCCGTTCCGGGCCAACGTCGAGGCGGCCCGCCGGATGCGGGGGTGGCTGCCGGCGTCCCGGAGGACCGGGCGCCCGCCGCTGCGCGACCGGGTCCTCCTCGACTGGTCGGGGGCCCTCATCGGCTCCAACCACCAGAAGATGGTCCTCGTGCGGCTCGGGAGCGAGCTCACGGCGTTCGTCGGCGGCCTCGACCTCACGCTGAACCGGTACGACGCCGCCCCGCACGACCGGATGCGCCTCGGCGAGGACCGCTGGGGCTGGCACGACGCCGCGGTCCGCCTGCGCGGTCCTGCGGCCGAGCGGGTGTGGGCGGTCTACCGCTACCGCTGGCAGGTGGCCGCGGCGCTCCCGCGCCGGTACTGGATGCCCTCGATGGGCGGGCTCGGGGTCCTCAACCCGCCACTGCGGCCGCTCACGGTGCCCGAGCCGCTCCCGCAGGAGGCCCGCCCCGCCGAGGGCCGCGCCGTCACGGTGGTGCGCTCGTTCGACCCGTGGGCCATCGACAGCGTGCGGCTGCTCCAGCGCGTGCGGCGACCGGGCCTCCCGTCCGGCGGGGTCCACGAGG
This sequence comes from Phycicoccus sp., assembly GCA_035702545.1. Classification (GTDB taxonomy): domain Bacteria; phylum Actinomycetota; class Actinomycetes; order Actinomycetales; family Dermatophilaceae; genus DASSQJ01. The sequence continues at coordinate 568 of DASSQJ010000121.1, read as the reverse complement.
TGTTCCGGACGCTCGCCACCGCGATCCGGGGCGCGCGGCGCTACGTCTACGTCGAGGACCAGTACCTCCGGGAGATGCCCGGGGGCGGGTGGCGGTACACCCTCTACGGCCCGCTCCGGGAGGCGGCACTGCGCGGGGTGCGGGTCGTCCTCGTCGGGTCCGGGCGCCGGGACCCGGCCGACGGCGGCGTCAGCGTGCTGCCCCGCGTGCTCACGTGGGACCTGCGCCGCCGCGTCGTCGACCGTCTGCCCCGCGAGGCCCGCCGCAACGTCGTGATGTACCGGGTGGCGGACCTCACCGTCCACACCAAGGTCGTCCTCGTCGACGACGTCTTCGCGTGCATCGGGTCGGCGAACTTCTTCGGCCGCTCCATGGCGGGCACCGACACCGAGCTGTCCAGCGCGGTGGTCACGACCGGCACCGAGGTGAGGGACCTGCGCGTGCGGCTGTGGGGCGAGCACCTCCGGGCGCCGCTGACCGAGCAGCTGCGGCCCTGCCTCGAGGACCTCGACCTCGCCCTCGGCATCTGGCGGCGCGAGTGGCTCCCCGAGGGCCGGTCCCCCGGCTG
>DASSQJ010000120.1:0-4438 GCA_035702545.1 Phycicoccus sp. | reverse complement strand
GTGAAGTGGGGGACCCGCCCGCACATCGCCCCGAGGAGGGTCGACTTCCCGGAGCCCGTCCGGCCGACGACGAGGGCGAGCTCGCCCTCCTCGACGGCGAGCGAGACGTCGCGCAGGACCGGGCCCGTCGCGTCCGTGGGCACGACGGTGACCTGCTCGAGGAGGATGGCGGGATCAGCCACGTGTCGCCACCTCCCCCGGGATGCCTGCGGCCGGGGCCCGGGTGGCGGTGCGCGGCACCGGGACAGGGGGCGGCGGGGTGAACACCGCGGGCAGCGCGGCGACGAGGAGGCCCACGACGGCGAGGAGAGGGAGGGCGGGCACCGCGAGCGGTGTGAGGGGCATCGCGAGGGTGTCCGGTGCGGTCCTGGCGAGGATCGTGACGGCGGATGCCGCGGCCGCACCGCACGCGAGGGTGCCCCACTCCGCGAGCCGCCACGGGTCCGGCCGGTACGTCGTCCGCCGCACGTGTCGTCCGCCGAGCCAGAGGCCCGCCGTGGCGAGGGCGAGGCCGAGGACGAGGGCCGGGGCGCCGAGCGGGGCAGGCGTCGTCGCGTCGAGGACCCCGTAGATGCCGATCGCGCTCGTGAGCAGCCCGAGCAGCGTGACGCCGCCCGTGAGCCGGCGCCGGCCGGCGGGTACGTCGCCGGTGCGCCCGTAGCCCCGGGAGTCCATCGCCGCGGCGAGGAGGAGGGAGCGCTCCAGGGTGTCCTCGAGGACCGGCAGCGCCACCGCGGGCACGGCCCGCAGCCCGCGCGACGGGTCGCCGCGGAGCTGCCGCGCCCGGCGGACCCGCTGGACCGACTCGGCGAGCTGTGGCGCCACCGAGACCGACACGACGACGGCCGCGCCCACCTCGTGGAGCGCGCCCGGCAGGGTCCGCAGCAGGCGCTTGGGGTTCGCGAGGGCGTTGGCCGCGCCGACGCACGCGATGATGACCGCGAGCCGGAGCCCCTGGAGCGCCGCGGCGAGCAGTCCCTCGAGGTAGACGGTGCCACCGAGCTGGATGCCCGCCGCCCACGACGGCAGGGTCAGCTCCGGGAGGTCGACGACGACGATCGTGCCGGTCTTCGTCCCGACGAGGACGTGGAGGACCACGCGGAGCACGATGATCAGGAGGCCGAGCCAGAGGTAGAGCCGGAAGGCGCGGGCCCAGGGCGAGGACCCCCGCCGGGCGGCGACGACGAGCGCGGCGACCGCGAGGGTGAGGAGGAGCAGCAGCGGGTTCGTCGTCGTGCTCGCGGCCAGGGCGAGCCCGAGCGCCCACCCCCACCACGCGGCGGGGTGGAGCGCTCGGGGCAGTGCCGGGCTCACGTCGTCACCTCAGGTCCTGCGCCTCCACGCCACCCACGCCGCTCCGCCCCCGACGAGGAGGAGGAGCGCCCCGCCGGCGACGAGGGTGCCGGTGTCGCCTGTCCCGCCGGCCGTCGACGTCGGTTCGGCGGCGAGGGTGGAGGGACCGTCGGACGGCGTCGGGCCACCCTCGGGAGGGGTGGATGACGACGGGCCGGAGGTGGGGGAGGCCGTGCCGGATGTCGTGGCCGAGGGCGTCGTGGGGTGTGACGACGTGGCCGCCGGGCTCGGGGTCGCCGGCCGGGGGCCCGCCGACCCGGTGGTGCTCCTCGACGTGGGTGTCGGCGTCGAGGGGGCCTTCGTCGTCGGCTTCGGGGCGGCGGTGGTCCGTGTCGGTGTCGAGGTGGCCGTGGCGGGCGGCGCCACTCGCGGCGCCTGACCGGAGCCGAAGCGGAAGCCGATGACGCTGCCCGCCGGCGGGTCGTAGCTCGCCGCACCCGACGAGCTGTACGTCCAGGACCCCCCACGGGCGGCGTGGAAGAAGGCCCAGTAGGCCGAGGCCGGCGGCGTGCGGACGCACGATGTCTGCGGGAACCCGTCGATCTGGCAGACGAAGCCGGGCTGGGTCTGCACCTGCGTCACCACCGCGACGGCGGACAGTGCGCTCATCGCCGAGGAGTAGCTGCCGCCGGCGCACCGGGTCGAGACCGACGAGCCGGTGTCGATGACGACGGTGACGCCGGTGGTCCCGGAGCACGCCGCGGCCGACGCGGGCCCCGCCACGGCGACCGCCCCGGCGCAGGCCAGCGCGACCGCCGCCAGCGCGGCGGCGAGCCGGGAGCGGACCTGACGCGTCACGAGTGGGCACCTCGTCGGCGCGAGACGACGACGGCGAGCGCGCCGACGACCACGAGGAGCAGGCCGAGGCCCACCGGCCACAAGACGTCCGAGCCGGTCTGCGCGAGCCGGTCGGCGGTCGCGCCGGCGGTCGCCGGGTCACCGGCCCCACCGTCGGCCGCGACGGCCCCGAGCGGCGACGTCGAGCCACTGGACGTGCTGGTCTGCGGCGGACGCGCCGAGCCCGAGCCGGTCGCGCCGGAGCCGGTGCCCGACCCCGAGGTCGACGTCGACCCGGACCCCGGCCCGGTCGACGACGTCGGCGTCGGCGTCGGCGTCGACGTCGGGGTGACCGTCGGGCACGTGAACGCGGGCAGCGCCGCGCCCGACCCGTCGGAGCTCACCGTGAGCAGCGACCGGCCGGCGAGGGCCAGCGCAGCCTGGGGTGTGGCCCGCAGGTCGCTGTCGCCCACCGTGCTCGTCGAGCGGGTGGCCGCGGTGAACGAGATGCCCCACCGCAGGGGTGCGGCAGCCCGGCAGTCGTACTGGAGGGAGGCGATGAAGGCCTGGCCGGCTGTCGCCGCCGCGGTGCGGCCCCCGGCGAGGAAGGCCTGGACGGCGACGCCGGTCGTGTTGGCGTTCGCCGGGGCACCGTCGCCGGCGACCCCCCCGTCCGCAGCCTGGAGCGACGCGAGGTGGTCGAGCGCCGCAGCCGCCGCCGCGTCCGACCCGACGGCGAGCAGTGCCTGGGCCGCGAAGGCCGTCGCGTCCGGGTCGCTCGTGCACGTCGCCGCCGCGAGCTCACCACGGAAGCCGCCGTCGGGGCACTGCTGGTCGAGGAGGAAGGACGTCGCCTCGGGCGCGAGCGTCGCGCCGGCCCGGGTGAGGGCGATCATCGCGAGGGACTGGCCGATGGTGTTCGAGTAGTCGCACGGGTCGTACCCGCACCCGGTGGCCGGGAGGTCCGAGAATCGGCCGGGCTGGGCGGCGCCGTAGGTGGACTGCAGCTGGGCCACGAGGTCGACGCCGGCGACGTCGTGCGGATTGCCTCCGTGCGCCGCGACCGCGAGGAGGCTCTTGGCCGTCGGGCCGGCGTACGTCGACGCGTAGTCGGTGCCGGTGTAGCCGCCGAGGTTCGCGGTGAGGTAGGCGAGCGCTGCATCCGCGGTAGAGCGGCCCACTCCCGCTCCGTCCAGAGCGAGGATGGCGTCGATGGTGTTCCCGCCGTCGAAGTACGTGCCCCCCGGGTAGTCGTAGTGGTCGCCGTCGATGAGGGTCGTCGCGATGAACGCACCGGCGAGCCCGGCGCGGTCGCTCGTCGACGTCGGCGCGTCGGCGGCGGAGGCGGTGGTGGCGAGGCCGGGCGCGAGCACGAGCGCGGCGCCGGCGGCCAGGGTGGTGACGGCCCGGGCGAGCAGCCCGGAACGAGTGGTGGACATCGGGTCCCTCTCTGAGCGGTTCGTGACGAAAGGACCCGAACCGCCGGGAGCCCGGCGCACTCGGGCTCCGTCCCGCGTTCCTCGACGGTGTGTGTGGAGCCGCTCGCACCTGCCGGGCATTCCGACTTGCCGCGACGTGGCGTCGCGGCCCACGGCTGCGGGACAGTGCCGGACTTGGACCGGCTTCCCCCGACAGGTGCGTGTGGTGCCGCCCTCGCGGGCGACGCGGCGACTCTACTCCCCGGGGAACTCGGTCGGAACCGGAGGCCGCCCGCCGTTATCATCGTCACCACAGGCGTTCGAGCCGTCATCAGCGGCGAGCCTCCGGAAGAACGGGATGCCGGCCACGGCCTCCTCACTAGAACCGGACGTCGGGGTCACGTCACGACCTGGTGCAAGAGCGGCCGTCCCGCGGGGCGGCAAGCGAGGTGGTACCGCGGTGGTGCGCCACCGGCATCCGGGCGGATGCCGTGGTCCCGTCGTCCTCGTCCCGGACAGCGAGCAGACGATCCGCCAGGAGCAGCCCCTCATGACGTACCCGAAGGTGTCCACGACCGGTGAGCACACCGGTGCCGCGTTCGGCGTCCCCGCGAGCCCCCGCTTCCCGCAGATCGAGGAGGCGGTGCTCGCGCACTGGGCGGCCGACGACACGTTCCGGGCGTCGGTGGAGAACCGCCCGACGGGCGAGGACGGTGCGAACGAGTTCGTCTTCTACGACGGGCCGCCGTTCGCCAACGGCCTCCCGCACTACGGCCACCTGCTCACCGGCTACGTCAAGGACGTCGTCCCCCGCTACGAGACGATGCGCGGCCACCGCGTCGAGCGCCGCTTCGGCTGGGACACCCACGGGCTGCCGGCCGAGCTCGAGG
>DASSQJ010000119.1:0-14808 GCA_035702545.1 Phycicoccus sp. | reverse complement strand
GTTCTCGTCGTTCGTCAGGAGCGCGGGGCTCCCCGGGTTCTACGGCCGGAGCCGGAAGGTCCCCGTGACGGTCTGCCCGGTGTCGAGGACCAGCGCCGTGACCGTGTAGGTGCCCCGCGGGTCGGGCAGGTCACCGGTGCGGACGAGGTACTCCCAGTGGTCGTCGACCCAGCGCATCGTGCCGGTCTCGACGACCTGGCCCTCGAGGGTGATCGTCACGGCGACGTGGAGGTCGGTCGGCTCCGAGCCGTCGGCCGCCGCGAAGGACACCTTGACCGGGAGGGTCGAGCCCGCCTTGTTCACCCGACCGTCCTGGCCCAACGGACCCTCGAACCCGGCCGTGTCGAGCGTCGGGTTCGGCGTGAGCCCGATGAGGACCGGGTCGTGGTCGGAGACCCGGAACTCGTCCGGGGCGTAGAGCGAGGCGATCTGGCCCGCCGACTTGAAGTTGGTGTTGTAGTCGAGCACCGACGGCTCGTCGGAGTTGATGTGGTAGTCCGCGACCCCGGTGACCTGGTGGGTCATCGACGCCGAGCCGAGCGCCTGGTCGAGGTAGCCCCACTGGCCGTCGAAGACGTACGAGTAGGCGTCCTCGCCCTGGTACTTCTCGACGAGGTTGGTGAAGCCGCCGGCCTCGAGCGTCGCGATCGGCGTCTCCTTGGCGTAGGAGTTGTAGTCGCCGACGAGGAGGACGTCCTGGTCGCCGGTCCCGGTCGGGTCGCTCGCGAGCCACTCGAGGAGTGCCCGAACGGCGTTGGTGCGGACGATCGCGCAGTTGCCCTGTCCGTCACCGGTGTCCGGCGTCTCGCACTCGGAGCCCTTGGACTTCAGGTGGTTGACGTCGGTGATGAAGACACCGCCGGTCTCCGTGCTGCGCCACGCCTGGGCGAGGGACGGCCGGTTCCGGGGCGCGCTGTCGCCACCGTTGACGAACTCCTTCGTATTGAGCACGGCGGTCTGGCCGACGGGGACGACCGCAGCCGGCTTGTAGAGGAAGCCGACCTTGATCGCGTCGTCACCGAGGGAGTCGACCTGCCCGGTGCGGGCGTCCGCGTCGATGTAGGCGTACGTGCCCGCGCCGACCTTCGCGTTCACCGCGTCGACGAGGGTGGCGAGGGCGCTGTCCGTGCCGTAGCCGTCGTTCTCGATCTCGTTGACGCCGATGACGTCGGCGTCGAGCTTCGCGATCGCCGCCGAGGTCTTCTCGGTCTGACGCTGGAGCTCGAGGGGGGTCTCCGCGCCGCGGCAGTCCATCGGGGGTCCGGAGACACCTCCACGGCACGCGTTCGGCGCGTTGTCGAGCGTGTTGAAGTAGTTGAGCACGTTCATCCCGGCGACCTGGACCGCCCCGCCCACGTCGGGGGCGGACGTCGGCCGCGGGTTGGCCGCGGTGAAGGTGATGCCGGCGCCGCTCTGGTCGAGCGGACGCAGCCGCCACGCGTTGCCGCTCGCGCTGTTGCCGGCCCACGTGTACGTCATGATCCCGGTCGCGCCGGTCGTCGTGTCACCGCCGCGGAGGGTGTTCGCGGCCGAGAGGGGCTGGCCGCCACGACCCCAGATGATCGGGTCCGGGTTCTGGTTCTGGAGCGTGTCGTCGACGATGACCCGGTTGAGGTCGTTCTGCGCCTGGAGGGCGTTGGCCTTCGGGCCGGGTGCGACGACGTTGGTGGGCTGGCGGAGCCGGGCGCCCGAGGAGACGGTGACCTGGCCGAACCGGCCGAGCTGGAAGTGCTCGGTGACGTAAAGCGTCTGGTCGAAGCGGACCAGCATGCCCTCGTACCGCTCGAAGAAGTCCGTGCTCGGCTGCGGCAGCGCGACGACGGTCGGGGCCACCGTCCCCTCACCGCACGGCACGACCGACGTGGCGGACACCTGCGTCTGGCCGTTGAACTCGGCCGCTGTGCCCGACACCCGGACGAGGTCCCCGACGGAGACCGAGTCGTTGTTGCCGTTGAAGACGAAGATGCCGTCGGAGGTGGCGGGATTGCCGTCACCCTGGGAGTCCTGGAGGTAGAAGCCGCGCAGCTTCGGGCTGGCGCCCTCGTAGTCCGCGACCACGACGCCCTCGGTGGTCACCGATCCGGTGATCGCGGCCGTGGGGCCGGAGCCCTGGATGGCGGGGACCGTCGTGAAGGGGTCGGGGCAGGTGTCGACGACCGTGAAGCCGGCGTTGGCATCGGCCGACATGGTGTCCGGCGGGTCGTTCTCGTCGACGTCGTGGACCGCGGACGCCGAGACGGTCAGCGTGCAGCTCTCACCCTTCTGGAGAGTGGTCGAGGGGTTCACCGTGTAGGTCTGCGGCCCACCGGTCACGTCGACGTCGACGCTCCCGGAGGTCGTGCACACGAGTGCGAACGCGTTCCCCACCAGGGTCACTGGCTCGCTGAACGTCACCGTCATGTTGGCGCGTGCCTCCAGGGTGCCGCCGGCAGCCGGGGTCGTGGCGGTGACCGCCGGAGCCTGGTCCGCGGCGGCACACTCCGCCGTGTGGGTGCCGAGACCTCCGAAGGTGTCGACGGCGAAGCCGTCCCACTCGACCGCAGGGTCGAAGGCGTTCGAGGCGTCGGGATCGCCGGCGCAGATCGTGGCCTTGCGGCGGAGCGTGTTGTCCGCGGTGCTCGTCGCCCCTGTGCCCCACTCGGCGCCGGGGTCGACCCCGACCTGACCGATGGAGTCGATGACGGTCGAGCCCTTGCGGAGGACGATCGCGTCGTCGCCGTTGTACCACCCGGCGCCGTTGGTCTGGTCGGCCTGGGCGAGGATCGCGGCGACCGCCGAGGAGTGTGCGAGGACGAAGACGTCGCCTGGGGTGACCGTTCCGACGAGGTTGATCGTCAGGCCCGCGCTGGCCGAGCCGTTGAAGAACATCTGGACGGTGTAGCCGCCGGCCGCGAGGTCCACCGCCGCGCCGGTGCCGTTGTAGATCTCGAGCGCCTTGTTGTTGCTCGATCCCTCGATGTACTCCGAGAAGAAGAGGTCGGTTGGGGTCGTCGCGGCCGACGCGAGGGTGGGCGTCAGGGCGACCGGCGCGGCGATCGCGAGGGCCGCCACGGCGGCTCTCGCGACGAGCCGGCGCAGCGGCATCCGGGTCATGGGTCCTCCAGGGCTCACGCGGTGGTGGGGGCGGCCCTGTCCGCAGCCCCTCGCCGGTCCGCGATTCCGGCGACGCTACTCCCGCCGGCCGCGACGCGCGACCGCAGCGATCAGGCCTTTCCCTGAACGCGAGGTGACGCGGAGCCGACCGCCCGTGATGCCCGCCGGTTGGCTGGCTGCAAGTCCCGCTCAAGCCGGCGCCAAGTGGCGCACAAGAGGTGGGCGGGAGCCTCGGCGGGTCAGACCACCTCACCCAAGGACACCCCCATGACCCGCTTCCTCCAGCGCCTCGGCCAGGCCTGCGCCGCCCACCCCTGGCGCACCCTGGCCGCCTGGCTCGCCGTCGCCGCCGCCGTCGGTGGCCTCGTCGCCACCGTCGGCGGCACCCCCCGGGACGACTGGGACAACCCCGGCGTCACGGCCCAGAGCGGCATCGACCTGCTCCGCGCGCACCTGCCCGGCGCCGGCAACACCTCCGCCGTCGTCGTCGTCCACGACGTCCGGGGCCGGGCGGTCCCCGACACCGCCGTCGACGAGCTCGCCGGCCGTCTCTCCCGTCTCCCGCACGTCGTCACCGTCGCCCCGACCGCCCGGTCCGACGACGGCGACACCGTCACCGTGCGCGTCGGCTACGACGTCCCGACGACCGACCTCGCCGTCTTCGGCGACGTCGCCCCGCTCGAGGAGGCGGCCGGACCGACCCGCGCCGCCGGCCTCCAGGTCGAGCTCGGCGGCGACCTGCCCGACTCCGCGGCCGCTCCGATCGAAGGTCGGGGCGAGCTCATCGGCGTCGTCGTCGCGCTCCTCGTCCTCGTCCTCGCCGTCGGCTCGGTCGTCGGCGCGGGGCTGCCCCTGCTCAGCGCCCTCGTCGGCCTGGGCGTCGGCAGCGGTGGGGTCCTACTCCTCGCCGCCCTGACCGACGTCAGCACCACGGCCCCGACGGTCGCGACGATGGTCGGGCTCGGCGTCGGCATCGACTACGCCCTGCTCCTCGTGATGCGGCACACCGAGTTCCTCCGCACCGGGATGCCGGTGGTCGAGGCTGCGGGAGCCGCGGTTGCCACGGCGGGCCGCTCCGTCATCTTCGCCGCCTCGACGGTCCTCGTCTCGCTGCTCGGCCTGCGCCTCGTCGGGATGCCGACGTACAGCGCCTTCGGGTTCGCGACGGCCATCGTCGTCGCTGCCGTCGCGGCCGCCTCGCTCACCCTCGTCCCGGCCCTCTGCCGGCTCGGTGGCCGGCGGCTCCTCGGCCGTCGGGAGCGCCGCGGCCTGCCCCGACGCCGCGAGGAGCGCACCCCCCTCACCGCCCGCTGGGCCGCCGTCGTCGGCCGCCGGCCGGTCCCGTACGCCCTCGGTGCCGCCTTCGTCCTGCTCTTGCTCGCCGTGCCGGCCCTCGAGATGCGCACCTGGCCGCAGGACGCCGGCATCCAGCCGACGGAGACGACGACCCGCCGCGCCCACGACCTCGTCGCCGCCGAGATCGGGACGGGCGCCAACGACCCGCTCGTCGTCGTCGCCCCGAGCGCCACCGTCCGCGGTCCCGAGGCCGTCGCGGCCCTCGCGGCCGACGTGGCGGACGTCCCCGGCATCGCGTCGGTCGGACCGGCCGTCACCTCACCCGACGGCGCGATCACCGTCCTCGAGGCACTCCCCTCGTTCGGCGCCACCGACGAGCGCACCCCGGAGCTCGTCGCGGCCGTCCGCGCCGCCGTGCCGGACGGGACCGAGGTCACGGGCACCACGGCCTACTTCGCCGACCTCGCCGACCTCCTCGCGAAGCGGCTCTGGCTCGTCATCGGTGCGGTCGTCGGCGTCTCGGTTCTCCTCCTCACGATGGTGTTCCGCTCGGTCGTCGTCCCGCTCAAGGCGGCGGTCATGAACCTGCTGAGCATCGCCGCCGCCTACGGCGTGATGACGGCGGTGTTCCAGTGGGGTTGGGGCGCAGGGCTGCTCGGCCTGGAGTCCGCCACGCCCATCTCCAGCTGGGTCCCCATCCTCATGTTCGCGATCCTCTTCGGGCTCTCGATGGACTACGAGGTCTTCCTCCTGTCCCGGGTGCGCGAGGAGTGGCTCCGCACCGGCGACAGCCGCGGGAGCGTCGTCCACGGGCTCGCCGCGACCGGACGGGTCATCACCGCCGCCGCCGCGATCATGGTCGCCGTCTTCCTCGGCTTCGCGACCGAGTCCGACGTCGTCGTCACGATGATCGGAGTCGGGATGGCGGTCGCCGTCACCCTCGACGCGACCCTCGTCCGGATGGTCCTCGTCCCGGCCACGATGGCCCTGCTCGGCGACCGGAACTGGTGGATGCCCGCGTGGCTCGACCGTCTCCTGCCGACGATCGCCGCCGAGGCTCCCGAGTCCTGGACCCCGCCCACCGGTGACGACACCCGGGCCCCCGCCGGTACCGACGACGAGCGCGAGCTCGTCGGGGCGCGGTGACCGCCGTGACCGCCCACCTCATCCATCCCGGCCACTCGACCGTCCCCACCACACCGACTCCCGAGGAGAACCCCGTGTCCCACACCCCGACCAGCACCGACCGCGCCACCTGGCCGCAGCAGATCCGCCTCCCGGGTCAGGCGGCCGCACCGGAGGGCCCGATCGACCTCACGACGATGTTCGTCATGCACCACGCGTTCCGGCGCGACCTCGCGGCCTTCGCCACCGCGGCCGCGACGACCCCGGTCGAGGACCGGCGGACGTGGGTCGCCCTCGCCGAGCGCTGGGCGCTCTTCGCGGCGATCCTCCACCACCACCACCACGGTGAGGACGCCGGCCTCTGGCCGCTGCTCGCCGAGCGCAGCGAGGCGGCCGGCCGGGAGGTCCTCGCGGCGATGGAGGCCGAGCACGCCGAGATCGACCCGCTCCTCGAGGCCTCGGCCGCGGGCTTCGAGCGCCTCGCCCGCACCGCCGACGAGGACGTCCGGGCGGCCCTCGCCGTGCGCCTCGCCGCCGCCCGGGAGAGCCTCGGCCGGCACCTCGAGCACGAGGAGACCGAGGCGCTCGCCATCGCCCAGGCGGTCATGACCGAGGAGGAGTGGGTGCACATGGAGATGGAGCACTTCCGCCGGTCGATGAGCCCGCGGATGCTGCTCAAGGTCGTCCCGTGGGCGGCGTACGGTGCGCCGCGCGAGCAGCGCGAGGAGGTCCTCAGCCGGTCCGGGATCGCGAACCGGGTCATCGTGGCGCTCACCCGTCGCGGGTTCGAGGCACGGGAGCGGGTCGCGTTCCGGTACCTCGGCTGAGCGGGCTCGCTCAGAACCCGCCGGCATCCCGCTGGGCGCGCAGCCACTGCGCGACCAGCGGGATGCCCCACTCCTCGGCGAGCTGCTCCCCCCGGTCCGCGTGACGGGTCGCGAGCTCGAGGTCGCCGACGGCTGCCGCGGCGAGGGCGAGGAAGGCGTCGACCGGGCCGGTGGCGTTGCCCGACCCCGCGACGACCGACCGCCCGGGGTAGGGGGCCAGCTTCTCGTAGGCCGCGGCGGCCAGCTCGCGGTCACCGAGCGCGTGGGCCGCCTCCGCGGCGTAGGCCCAGTTGAGCATGCTGTGCCAGTCGTCGTCGCCGAGGTCGACCGGGTGCTCCTCGAGGTACGCCCGGGCCTCGTCGAGGCGACCGGAACGCAGGAGCAGGACGGCGGCCGCGGACGACACCGGCATCGGGGCGGCCTCCGCATACTCCCGGAACAGGTCGATGACCTCATCGCAGCGTCCCTGCCAGAGCCGGAGCGCGACGAGCGCGCCGGTCACCGCGTCGGCCTCCTGCGGCAGGCTCATCCGCTGGCTCAGAGCGACGGTGTCGGCGAGCAGGCGCTCGGCGTCCTCGAACCGGCCGGCCATCGCCGCCCACGGGAGCTCGAGCCCGTCGAGGACGATGAGGCCGTACGGGCTCCGGAGCCGCTCGCACCGGGCCCGCGCCGCGGCGGCGGCCTCCCGACACTCCTCGACCCGGCCGAGCTCTCCGGCGACGACCGCGTGGAGCGTCGCCGCCACCATCCCGGAGTGCCCCCGGCGCAACCGGTCGGCGAGCGAGACGGCCTCGACGACCCACTCGCGGCGGTCCTCGGTCGTCGCCGGGGCCCACAGGGCCGTGTTGCTGAGGAGGAGCGCGTCGAGGAGCAGGCCGTCGTCGCCGAGGCGGCGGGCCATGGCGAGCCCCTCCTCGACGAGCGCCGTCCGCTCCGCCGTCCCCGAGCCGTAGTAGAGCTCGACGGCCAGCGCGAGCATGACGAGGCACCGGTCGGCGCTGTCGGAGGCCGGGAGCGTGGCGAGGGCGCGGCGCAGGCCGTCGACGACGACGCCGTGGACCTCGCCGTGTCCGCCGCTCTGCCAGAGCGCCCCGACCGCGGTACCCATCGCGGCCCGCGCGAGCAGGGTCACGTCACCGATCGCGTCCGCCGTCGCGATGGCCTGCTCGGTCGTCGCCACGAGGCCCGACCAGTCGCCGCCCCAACGCTGGGCGTCGGCGAGGTCGAGGAGGACGTCGTAGCGGTCGCGCTCCGAGGCGGACGGGTCGGCGGCCATCGCGGCGAGCGCGGCCCGGAGGAGCTCGGCGCGTTCGGCGTGGGCGTGGACCTCGCCGGCGACCCGGGCCGCCCGGACCGCGGCGGGCCAGGCCCGGGACGCGTGCGCCGGCCCCGCCTCGAGGAGGTGCCGGGCCACGGCCGTCTCCGTCCCGGGACGTCGGGCCAGCGCCTCGGCGACCCGGTGGTGGGCCCGGGCCCGGCGCGACGCGGGGAGCGTGGCGCGGACGGCGTCGCGGACGAGCGCGTGGGTGAAGGCGAAGCCGTCGACGCCGAGCTCGCGCACCAGGCCGGCGGCGACCGCGGGGTCGAGGCGGTCGAGGGCGGTGTCCTCGTCGACCCCGTCGACCTCGGCGAGGACGTCGAGGTCGAACTCTCGGCCGATGACCGCGGCCCAGCGCAGGGTCGAGCGGGTCTCCTCGGGGAGCCGGGCGACCCGTCGCGTGAGCACGTCGCCCACCGCCGCCGGCGGGTCGGGGTCCCGGAGCAGGGTGCCGAGGTCGCGTCGTTCGCGCGCGAGGCGGGCGTACTCGACGAGGAAGAACGGGTTGCCGTCGGTGCGGCGGCTCAGCAGCGCGGCCTCGGCAGCGGTCGGGACGGTCGCGGTGACGCCCTCGACGATCCGCGCGGCGGCGGACGGGTCCAGGCCGCGCAGGTCCCGGCGCACGGCGTGCCGCCGCGCGAAGGTCTCCGCGGCGTCGAGGAGCGCACCGTCGGGCTCGGGGTGATCGCGCCACGTCGCGACGACGAGGAGCCGGCCGCGGTCGGCCACCTCCCCGAGGAGGCGCAGCACGCGCAGGGTCGCCTCGTCGGCCCAGTGCAGGTCGTCGAGGACGAGGAGGACGAGCCGGTCCGCCGCGGCGGCGAGGACGGCGTCGACGACCGACTCCCAGACGCGGAAGGCACTGCCCTCCTCGTCGAGCTCGGCCTCGGTCGACGCCCGGGCGCCGCCCGACCCGCCGGGGTCCGTCGGCAGCGGGAGCCCGAGGCCCTGGAGGGCCTGGCGCCACGGCCGGAGCGGGGGTGCGCCGTCGTCCTGGGAGCACCGGCCGACGAGGACCACGGCCCCCCGCTGACGAGCGTGCGCCGCGACCTCGGCGGCGAGGCGGGTCTTGCCGATGCCGGGCTCCCCGACGAGGGCGGCGAGCACCGACCGCCCGGAGTCGGCCCGCTCGAGGGCCTCGAGGAGGGCGGCGAGGTCGGCGTCCCGGCCGACGTACGGCCAGTCCGCTCCGGCCGCCGGCGGAGTCGCCTCGCCGTGCCGTTGGCGCGGGTCTGCGTCCGCGGGTCCGGCTCCCGGGGCCGGGGTGGTGGACGCGGGCCGCCCCGGCGCCGGGGGACGCCAGTCGAGCGAGGGGTCCTGGGCCAGGACGAGCTCCTGGAGCCGCCGCAGCGCCGGGCCGGGCTCGATACCGAGCTCCTGGGCGAGCAGGGCGCGCACCCGCCGCAGCACCTCCAGGGCGTCCGCCTGGCGGCCGGAGCGGAACAGGGCCAGCGCCCACGACGCCCACGCCCGTTCCCGCAGCGGGTGCTCTGCGACGAGTGCCTCGAGCTCGGCGGCCGCCGAGGCGTGCTCCCCGAGCGCGAGCGAGACGGCGGCGCGGTCCTCGCGGGCGAGCAGCCGGAGCTCCTCGAGCCGTACCCGCTCGGCCTCGGCCGCGGGGAGGTCGTCGAGCTCGGCGTAGGGGGTGCCGCGCCACGAAGCGAGGGCGGCGTCGAGGCGGTCGGCGGTGGCGGCGAGCTCCGCGGCATCCATCCCCTCCCCGAGGGTCACCGCCTCGGCGGGCCCGAGGAGCCGGTGCACCTCGGTGACCGTCGCCTCGAACGCCGCGGCGTCCAGGCCGCCCGGCGGCAGGCGCAGGGCGTAGCCCGGCTCGACCGTGACGACGACCGTGGGTCGCGCGCGGGCCGGCCGCTCGGGCTCGAGGACCCGGCGCAGCCGGGCGACGTACGCCTGGAGGGTCGCGGCGAGCGAGGCGGGAGGACCCTCGGGCCAGAGGGCGTTGGCCATCGCGTCGACCGACACGGGGCGCCCGCCGGCGAGGGCCAGCAGGGCGAGCAGCGCGCGCTGCTTACGGGGCCCGAGCTCGACCGGGGACCCGGCGACGACCACCTCGACGGGCCCGAGGACCCCCACTCTCATGTCGAGAGGATAGGGGGAGGTGCGGATCCTCGACCCGGTTGCCGGCGCGGGGCACACTGTCGTGCCATGGCCGCGACCGGGATCCCGCTCGACGCCGTCGACTTCTTCGACGAGCTCGCCGCCGAGAACACCCGGGCATGGTGGCGGGCGAACAAGGAGCGTTGGCAGGCCTCCGTCCGCGCCCCGATGGAGGCGGTCCTCGCCGCCCTCGAGGACGAGTTCGGGCCCGCGCACCTCTTCCGCCCGAACCGGGACGTCCGCTTCAGCGCCGACAAGTCGCCGTACAAGGAACACCAGGGCGCGCTCGCGACGACGACGCCCGGGATGGGCTGGTACGTCCAGGTGAGCGCCGCGGGCCTCGTGACGGGTGGTGGCTACTACCCGACCGGTCGCGACCAGCTGGCCCGGCTGCGGGCGGCCGTCGACGCCCCGGCCTCCGGGACCGCGCTCCAGCGGGTCGTCGACGACCTCGTCGCCGCCGGGTTCGAGCCGCGCGGGCCGCAGGTGGCGACCCGTCCGCGCGGGGTCCCCGCCGACCACCCGCGGCTCGAGCTCATGCGGTACACGAGCCTCGTCGTCGTCCGCGAGCACGGCGAGCCCCCGTGGCTGTCGACGCCCGAGGTGGTGGAGCGCGTCCGGGCCGACTGGCGGGCCGTGCGCCCGTTCGTCGAGTGGCTCACCGAGCACGTCGGCGCGACGGAGGAGCCGGGCCGCCGCTGACGCCACCGGCTCCGGACGTGGGTGGGAAACGGTGCCGGGGCGACGGTCACCACCCACGTTCGGGCAGAATCGGCGGCGATGACGCTGACCGAACGCCTCACCGCCGGGCCGGACGAGGCGCTCGACGTCTTCGTCGAGTGGGCCGGCGAGCGCGGCTTCGCCCTCTACCCCGCGCAGGAGGAGGCGGCCCTCGCCCTCGCGGCGGACGCCCACGTCGTCCTCTCCACCCCGACCGGCTCCGGGAAGTCGCTCGTCGCCGTCGCGGCCCACGCCCAGGCCCTCGCCGGCGGCCGGCGGAGCTGGTACACCGCCCCGATCAAGGCCCTCGTCAGCGAGAAGTTCTTCGCCCTCGTCGAGGTCTTCGGGGCCGAGCAGGTCGGGATGCTCACCGGCGACGCCGCCGTCAACGCCGGCGCACCCATCATCTGCGCGACCGCAGAGGTCCTCGCGAACCACGCTCTGCGAGAACGGGATGCCGCCGACGTGGGCCTCGTCGTCATGGACGAGTTCCACTTCTACGCCGAGCCCGACCGCGGCTGGGCGTGGCAGGTCCCGCTGCTGCTGCTCCCCGACACCCAGTTCCTCCTCATGTCGGCGACGCTCGGCGACACGCGCTTCCTCGAGGACGACCTGAGCCGCCGCACCCGGCGCGACACCGTGGCCGTCACAGGTGTGCAGCGCCCGGTGCCGCTCGAGTTCGAGTGGGTGCTCACCGCCGTCCACGAGACCATCGAGCTGCTCCTGCGGGACGACCGGGCGCCCGTCTACGTCGTCTCGTTCACCCAGGCGGGAGCTGTCGAGCAGGCCCAGGCACTCTCGAGCATCGAGCTCGTCTCGGCGCAGCAGAAGGCGGCGATCAAGGACGCTGTCGGGCACTTCCGGTTCGGCAAGGGCTTCGGGCAGGCGCTCCGCCGGCTCGTCCTCCACGGGATCGGCGTCCACCACGCGGGGATGCTCCCGAAGTACCGGCGGCTCGTCGAGACCCTCGCCCAGGCCGGGTTGCTCGCCGTCATCTGCGGCACCGACACCCTCGGCGTCGGCATCAACGTCCCGATCCGCACGGTGCTCCTCACCTCGCTGACGAAGTACGACGGGCGGCGCCAGCGGGTGCTGCGTGCGCGGGAGTTCCACCAGATCGCCGGACGTGCGGGACGGGCCGGGTTCGACACGGTCGGCTACGTCGTCGTCCAGGCCCCCGAGCACGTCATCGAGAACTCCAAGGCCCTCGCCAAGGCCGGCGACGACCCGAAGAAGCGGCGCAAGGTCATCCGGAAGAAGCCGCCCGAGGGTGCCCTCTCGTACTCGGAGTCGACGTACGAGCGACTGGTCCACGCCGCCCCCGAGCCGCTGCAGTCCCGGATGCGGGTCACCCACGCGATGGTCCTCAACGTCCTCGACCAGTGGGAGGGGCAGCAGGCGGCGCTGCGCACCCTGCTCCTCGACAACCACGAGGAGGAGGCCCGCCGCGACGCCCTCGTCGAGCGGGCCGTCCAGGTCCTCGGGTCACTGCTGCGGGCCGGGGTCGTCGAGCCCGACGACGGGTCGAGCCTGCAGGACTGGCTGCCCGCCGAGGAGGAGCCCGGGGCGGGCTCGGACGCCGCCCTCCCCGAGGACGAGCCGGATCCCGCCGACGGGTCCGAACCGGCGGAGGACGGGGACCTCGGGCCGCTGGGGGCCGCGCTCGCCGAGGCGGGCCTCACAGCGCCACAGCCGAGCCCTCCCGGGACCGCCGCCCCGGCCGAGGCCCCGCCCGTCCCGACGGCCCCGGCCCAGAGGGGTCCCCTCGAGCAGTTCGTGCGCGGTGAGGGGCGTCGGTACGAGGAGGGGCCGTTCCAGGTCGCCATGGACCTCCACGAGGGGTTCGCCCTCAACCAGGCGCTCTCGGCGTTCGCCCTCGCCGCCCTCGACCTGCTCGACCCGGCCGACCCCGGGTACGCCCTCGACGTCGTCAGCGTCATCGAGTCGACCCTCGAGGACCCGCGCCCGGTGCTCCTCGCCCAGCAGTTCGAGGCGCGGGGCGAGGCGGTGGCGGCGATGAAGGCCGACGGCATGGAGTACGAGGAGCGGATGGACGCGCTCGACGAGGTGACCTGGCCGCGGCCGCTGGCCGACCTCCTCGAGCAGGCGCTGCGGACCTACCGGCGGCGTCACCCCTGGGTCGACCCGAGCGACCTGTCGCCGAAGTCCGTCGTCCGGGAGATGTACGAGCGGGCCATGACGTTCGGGGAGTTCGTCGCCCACCACAAGCTGGCCCGCGCCGAGGGCGTCGTCCTGCGCTACCTCACCGACGCGTACCGCGCGCTGCGCTCGACGGTGCCGCTGGCTGCCCGCACCGAGGAGGTCGACGACCTCGTCGAGTGGCTCGGCGAGCTGGTCCGGCACACCGACTCGAGCCTCCTCGACGAGTGGGAGGCCCTCGCCAACCCGGACGATGAGCCGGTGACGAAGGTCCGTGCACCGAGCGAGGGGCGCGCCCTGTCGGCCAACCCGCGGGCGTTGCGGGTCATGGTGCGGCAGAGCATGTTCCGTCGTGTCGAGCTGCTCTCACGCGGCCACTACGAGGCGCTCGCCGCCCTCGATGCCGGCCTCGATGCGGAGGCCTGGCAGGACGCCCACGCCGAGTACCTCACCGAGTACGACGGCATCGGCACCGGCCCGGAGGCGCGCGGTCCGGCCCTCTTCCACGTCACGGAGGAGGCGGACCGCTGGCTCGTCGTCCAGATCCTCGACGACCCCGACGGCGATCACGACTGGCGGATCACCGCGGAGCTCGACCTCGCCGCCACCGACGAGGCGGGCGAGGTCGTCCTGCTCTTCACCGGCCTCGCCCCCACCACCTGAGGGGTGTGCGTCAGGGGGCGGAGCCGGGCTCGAGCTGCTGGGCGAGGTACTGGGCGACCCCGACCCGGCCCATCGCGTCGAGCTGGGTCTCGAACCAGTCGGCGTGCCGCTCCTCGTCGCGCACCATCTCCTCGAAGACGGCGGCCGAGCCGTGGTCGCCGAGGTCGTGGCACTCCTGCGCCGCGGCGTTGAACTGGGCGATGGCGGCGAGCTCGCTCGCGTGGGCGAGCCGGAGCATCTCCTCGGGGTCCTCGCCGACCCGGATGGCGCCGAGCTTCTGCACGTTGGGGTGGCCCTCGAAGAAGAGGATGCGGTTGATGAGGGAGTCGGCGTCCTTCATCTCGTCGATCGACAGGTCGTAGAAGACCTTCCCCAGCTTGGTGAAGCCCCAGTTGTCGAGCATCCGGGCGTGGAGGAAGTACGTGTTGGTGACGGTGAGCTCGAAAGTCAGGGCCTCGTTGAAGAGGTCGACGACCCGGCGGTCAACTGGCTGCACTGAGGATCCCCTCGTCGAGGACGGCGGCCCGCAGCTCGTCCATCGTGCGGGCCCGGCTGACGTCATGCTCGCAGAGGAGTGCCTTGACGGAGAAGACGCACACGCCGCAGTCGGTGCCCGCGCCGGTCACCCGGCAGACGTCGGCGAGCGTGCCGGCGCCCTCGTCGACCGCAGCGGCGATCGCGGCGTCGTTGACGACCCGGCACTGGCAGACGATCACCGCACCGCTCCCTTCGCCACGTCCGCGACCGGCTCGCGGGCCCGACCACTAGGAAACCAGATTCAGGTAAGGCTCACCTAATCCGTTCCGCACTGCGGCACGAGGCTGGCGCCGGCATCCGCGACGCACTCGGGGACGCCACCGGGCCTCCACAGCACCACCACACCATCCCCATGCCGTCGGCGCACGCTGGAGGTGGGACTGGAGACCGGTTGGCCTCGGCCCCCCGGCCTCGGAGCCCCGGGGCCTGACCCCGTGACACGCACGGAGAGGGAGGATGACGATGGCAACGCTGACCCGCAGTGTCACCGTCGACGCGCCGGTCGAGAAGGTCTTCGACTACGCGATGGATGTACGCAACCTCTGGTCGTTCCCGGGGGAGGCGCTCGCCCTGGCGGACGTCACCCTCACGCCGGAGGGCGTGGGGACCTCGGCCCGCATCTGGACCCACTGGCTGGGCTTCCACATCGAGGGCGGGCTCGAGTACACCGAGGTGGTCCGTCCCGAGAAGATCGTCGTCCAGGTCGGCTTCGCCGTGGAGCACCCGACGTGGACCTTCACCTTCAAGCCCTTCCACGGCGGGACCAAGGTCACCGGCAAGGGCGAGTGGCACGTGAGCGCCCCGATCGTCGGCAAGCGGTTCGAGCGGATGGCCGTCAAGGAGCACGAGCCGTTCCTCGAGAGCATGCTCGCCAACCTCAAGGCCGGTGTGGAGACCAAGGCCGCCTGAGTCGGTGCCGTACCCACGGCCGGCGACGCCCGGGCCGTCGCC
>DASSQJ010000118.1:0-2083 GCA_035702545.1 Phycicoccus sp. | reverse complement strand
CCGATCGCCGACGCGGTGCGCGGGGGCGGCGGTCGCGTGCTCGGTGGGGCCCGGGTCCCCGGCAGCCGGGTGCGGGCCGTCCTCGCCGAGGAGCCGGACGAGAGCGGTGGTGCCGCCGGCGGGGAGGCGTCACCGTGACGGGCGGTGCGAGCGGTGCGCGTGCCCGCCGGGGCCGGGGCCTGCTCAGCGGACCACCCCTGACGCCGGAGAAGTCAGCCGAGAAGCAGTGCGGCGGATGGTTGTTCACCGTGGACCGCGAGGGCCGCCTCTGCGAGCTGGAGTCCCTGCGCGACCGCGGGGTGATCTCCGAGGAGGAGTTCCGCCGCCAGCGAGCCGCCTGGTTCGAGGGCTAGTCACCCGGGCCCGGCTGACGCCCGGTGGTCAGCGGCGCCGTGGAAGCACGGAGGGTCAGTGGCGCAGCCGGGTCATCGACCGGGCCAGCTCGGCGGCCTCGGCGCGCGAGCCGACCTCGAGCTTCCGGTAGATCGTCTTGAGGTGGAACTTCAGCGTGTTCGTCGAGATGCCCAGCTCGTCGGCGATCTCGCGCACGGTGAGCCGGCTCGGCAGCATCCGCAGCACGTCTCGTTCACGGTCGGTCAGTGCCTCCACCATGCCCGCGCGACGGCTGTCGGTCACCGGGCTGGGAAGGGTGGCCCGCCGCAGCCGGTCCAGCCACTCCGCCGGCACCCGGCTGGCCACCAGCTCGAGGTCGTCGAGGAACCGGTTCCCCATGGCGGCGACCGTCTGGAGCATCCCGTACTCCGACGCGAGCGCCAGCGCGTCGCCCATCGCCGACTCTCCGTGCTCGTGCTGGTGCTCCGTGGCGGCGAGGCCGGTGAGGAGGCCGTGGACCACCCGGTGGCGGACCGTCACGGGGCTGGCGCCCGCGAGGGCCGCCTCCGCGCCGGGACGGTCGCCCTCGGCGAGGAGCAGCCGCGCCCGGCTCACCCCGGCCCAGAAGGGATCGGGCACCTCGGCGGCGGCGACCCGGGCCCGGTCGAGGTCGCCCGCGGCGATCGCGAAGGTGGTCTCGACGACCCGCAGCCACGTGCGCGACCCCGACCCAGGGAGGTGTCCGCGGACCAGGTCCGCGGCAGCGGCGAGATCGCGCCCCGCGCTGTCGGTGTGCCCGGTGGCGAGGTGCGCCGCGACGAGCTCGAGCCGGGCGAGCAGGGGGGCGTACGGGACCGGCGTGACCGGGCGCTCGGCGAGGGCGGTGAGCAGGGGGAGCGCGCGTTCGCGGTCACCGAGCTCGCGGTAGGCCATCGCCTCCGCGAGGGCGAGCTCGGTGGCGAGGATGCTCATCGGCCGGTCGACGACCCGGCGCACCCCGGCGACGGCCTGGAGGGCGACGAGGGGGCGGCCGGCGAGCACCTGCCCGACCGCACGGGTCGCCTCGAAGGCGAGCCGACGCGGCGCGTCGACGCTGACGCCGGAGCGCGCGGCGACGACCTCCGGTGCCTCGTCCTCCCAGCGCTCCGAGAGCGCGGCGGCGCGAGCGACCATGTTCCACGCGTGGCGGCCCAGCGTGTCCCTGCCGGCATCCGCGCCCAGCGTCTTGAGAGCCTCCTGCGCCAGGACGGCGCACTCCGCCCACTGGCCGCGGTGGACGGCCGCGACGGACCGGAGGACGAGGAGCCCGCCCTCCAGCTCGGGGGGGCGAGCGGGGGCCACCTGGACGAGGTGGTCGACGGTGTCGAGGAGCGTCGAGGAGTCGACGACGACGTTGGCCCAGGCGTACTCGATCTCGGCGACCGGGTCCGCGCGGACGACCTCTTCGGGGATCTGCTCCAGGGCCCGCGCCACGCTGGCCTCCTGCCCCGAGTCGTAGAGGGCGGCCGCATGGAGGAACAGCGCGTGCAGCGCCTCACGGAACGCACCGGCATCGAGCCGGTGCCGGAGCCCGAGGACGAGGTGACCCCTCGCGTCGTACCAGCGGGCGGCGCGCGTGTGGAGGTCGGCGAGCAGGTCCGGGCCGGTTGCCTCGAGGTGGGCGAGGAGGAGCTCGCGGGCCAGGACGTGGAGCTCGTAGCACCCCGGCTCCTCCGACCGCGTGAGGAACAGCCCTTGCTCGACTGCGGCG
>DASSQJ010000117.1:0-2093 GCA_035702545.1 Phycicoccus sp. | reverse complement strand
TCCAGCAGGCCCTGACGCGCACGGTCAACGTCGCCGGGCTGCTCGTCCTCTGGTCCTCGGGCCACCCACAGACGCGGCAGCTCATCGACACGGTCGCGGCGGTCGCCGCGCGGCAGGAGGGGCGCGTCCTCGTCCTCACCGCCGACCTCAGCGCGTCCCCCGAGCTGCTCCAGGCCTTCCAGCCGCTGCTCACCCAGGCCTTCGGTCAGCCGACCGTGCCCGCCACCTTCGGCCTCCTCCAGGGCCAGCCCGTGCCGCTCTTCCCCGGCGTGGCCCCGGAGGACCAGGTTCGCCTGGCCCTCGACCAGCTCCTCCAGGCCGCGGTGCAGAACGGGATCGCCGGCCGGGTCGAGCTCGGCCCGGTCGAGGGGGGCGCCGAGGAGGAGGCCCTCCCGCCGCTGCACCAGGAGGCGTTCGACGCCATCGAGCGGGGCGACCTCGACGCCGCGGTCGCCGCCTACGAGAAGGCCCTCGCCGCCAACCCCAAGGACACCGACGCCGAGGCCGGGCTCGCCCAGGTCCGCCTGCTCCAGCGCACGCGCGGTGCCGACCTCGTCGCCGCCCGGGCCACGGCCGCCGCCGACCCGGCGGACCTCGACGCCGCGTTCCTCGTCGCCGACCTCGACGTCCTCGGCGGACACGTCGAGGACGCCTTCACCCGGCTCCTCGACCTCGTCCGCACCACTTCGGGCGACGAGCGCGACCGGGTCCGCACCCGGCTGCTCGAGCTCTTCACCGTCGTCGGGGCCCACGACGAACGGGTCCGCAAGGGCCGGACCGCCCTGATGAGCGCCCTGTTCTGAGCGTGCCCGCGCCGAAGCTCCTCGACGCGCAGCTGCGCTTCCGCCTCGACGAGGCCGACCCGACCGTCACGGCGGTCACCCTCGAGTGCGACCGCTCGGTCCCCGGGCCGCGGCGGTTCTCCCGCGCCGGGGACGCCTGGGTCCTCGACCTGCCCCGACCGCCGCTGGCCCGCCTCGAGTACCGCATCGAGGTGTGCCGTGGCACCGAGCGCGAGGTCGTCCTCGACCCCGGCAACCCGCTCACCGTGCCCACCGCCTTCGGGGAGCGCTCGGTCGTCGAGCTCCCCGGGTATCGCCCGCCGTGGTGGCTGTCGGCCCCGGTCGTCCCGGGCCGGATGACGCCGATGACGGTGGCCGGGGAGACGGCCGACGAGGTCCCCGTGACCGTCTGGGCGCCCGAGTCCCTCGACGACGGGCACCCCGCCCCGATGCTCCTCGTCCACGACGGCCCGGAGTACGACCTGCTCGCCGGCCTCACCCGGTACGCCGCCGCCCAGGTGGCCGCCGGGAACCTGCCCCCGCACCGGGTCGCCCTCGCGCACCCCGTGCTGCGCGACGCCTGGTACTCCGGGTCGCCCCGCTACCTGCGCACCGTCGCCGCGGCCGGACTCGACCGGCTCGGCGAGCGGTTCGCCGTCGCCGGCCCCGTCGTCGTCATGGGCGCCAGCCTCGGTGGCCTCACCGCGCTGCTCCTCGGCCTGTCCGGGGCGCCCCGGGTCGGCGGCGTGTTCGCCCAGTCCGGGTCGTTCTTCCAGGTCCGCCACGACGACGCCGAGAGCGGCTACCGGTACTTCGGCCGGATCTCCCGGCTCGTCCAGCAGGTGCTCGACACCCGCCGTCCGGAGCACCACCTCGTCGTCGGGCTGACGTGCGGGGCCCTCGAGGAGAACGCCGCGAACAACCGGGACATGGCCGTCGCGCTGCGCCGGGCCGGCCACGACGTCCGGTACCGCGAGGTCGCGGACCTGCACAACTACACCGCGTGGCGGGACGTCCTCGACCCCGGCCTCACCGAGGTGCTCCACGCGGTCTGGGCGCCCGGGGCGGCGCAGGGCTGACGCCGGGGGTCGCGGCCCCTAGGGTGGGGTCGCATGGAGCGGCGCAGCGTCCGCCTCGGCGTCCCCGGCCACGAGGCCGACCTCGAAGTGGTGCGCCACGGCCACTGGGGCCGGCCGGTCCTCCTCTTCCCCTCGGAGAACGGCTCGGCCACCGACGCCGAGGGCAACGGGATGCTCGCCGCCGTCGCCGACCTCGTCGACGCCGGCCGGATGAGCCTGTTCTGCGTCGACT
>DASSQJ010000116.1:0-8936 GCA_035702545.1 Phycicoccus sp. | reverse complement strand
CGGCCCGGCGGCTGGGGGCCGCCGGGCCGCGAGGGTTCCTCGGTGTCGGCGCTCAGGCCCGGACGCGGCGGGCGCGCAGGCCGAGGCCGGCGGCCGCGAGGGCCGAGAGGACCGCGACGGCGCCCAGCGTCATCGGCATCGGGTCCGCGGGCAGGTCCGCGGTGCCCGACGGGACGCCGGACGGGGAGCTGTGCAGCCCGTCGATGGTCTGGACGGCGAGCGCGAGGTTGCCGTCCTCGGCCGAGCCCCAGGCGTAGACGATCGTCGCGGCGCCCTCGGCGACCGTGACGTCGGCCGGGCCGATGACCGGGTCGGTGGTGCCGGCGAGGGCGACCGCCGCCGAGATGGTGCCGGCCGGGAGGTCGGCCTTGGCCTCGTCGGGGTTGGCGAGTCCGGTGAACGCGGCCTGGCCGTTCGCGAGGACGTCGACGGCGGGGGCCGCCGCGGTGTGCCGGACAACGAGCCGGCCCTGGCCGGCCGCCACCTTGCTGACGTCGTTGACGAACGGCGTGAGGACCGGCGTGCCGTCGGCCTTGAGGTGGGCCGCGACGGTGATGTTCGCCCCGGCCGGGACGACGACGCCGGTGGCCTGGATGGCCGGGGTGCCCGACGGATCGGCGTTGGCGGGGAAGACGGCGAGGTTGTACGTGCCGGCCGGGAGGGGGACCGGGTCGGTGATCGTGCCGGGGGCGAAGTCGGTGAGCAGGGCCTCGTCCGGGGTGTACGTCGTGTCCGCGCTGCCGTAGACGTCGACGGTGAGGCCGGGGACGCCGTGGAACACGACGACGCTGGCGTCGCCCTCGGCGGCCGACGCGGGGGTGGACATGAGGAGGGGGAGGGCTGCGACGCCGGCGACGGCGGCCGCGGCGATGACTCGGCGCATGGTGGACCTTTCGGCTCGGACGGGGTGGTGCTGACACCGCCTCTTCCGCCCGGAGGATCCGCCCGGATGCACTCTGTCCAAACTTTGTCTCAGGTCGTGCGGAGGGCTTCCCGTGTCGTCGCCTCTGCCCGGTGGGCGGGCGGGGTGGCGGCGGGAAGGCTCCCCGCGGGGCGGGTGGCGCCGATCCGGCGCAGGACCGGCTGGGCGGCGGCGGCGAGGAGCGCGGCCGTCCCCGCCGCGGCGACGGTGACGGCGAAGGCGCCGGTCTCGCCGTGGACGTCGGCGAGCCGGCCAGCGACCGCGGAGCCGAGGGCGTAGCCGACGCCGGTCACCGACGCGAGCAGCGTCATCGCGGTGCCGACCCGGGCGACGGGCACGGCGCGCTCGCCGAGGACGAAGACGCTGATCATGTACGGGGCGACGACGAACCCGAGGACGAGGACGACGAGGAAGAGCCGCGGCATGGTGTGGGTCCACAGCAGGGGGGTCGACAGCGCCGCGAGCCCGAGGGCCGTGACGAGGACGCGGGTCGGGAAGCCGATCCGCGCCGGGAGCGCGGCGACGGCAAGGCCGGCGACGACGGACCCGACGCCGAGCGTCGCGTGGACGAGGCCGGCGAGGCCCGGCTGGCCGGCGGCCGTCGTCAGGGCGGTCGTGCCGGTCTGGACCGACCCGAAGACCATCCCCATGAGCAGCTGGGCGAGGAGGAGGACGACGAAGGCGCCGGTGATGATCCGGCCGGTGACCGGACCGGTCGGGCGGTGGGCGTGGGCGAGGGCCGCGGTGTGGTGCAGCGCGAATGCCGTTCCGAAGCCGAGGAGGATCACCGCCGCGACGGACACCGCGAGGGCCGGGCTCGCCACCACGGCGATGACGCCGATGAGGGCCGGGCCGAGGACGAAGGACGCTTCGTCCGCGGCGCCCTCGTAGGAGAAGGCGGTCTCCATCAGGCGCGGCTGGTGGTCGCCCTGGTGGCGGGTCATCGGGCGCCAGCGGACCCGGGCGAGGGGACCGATCTGGGGCATGGCGAGGCCGGCGGCAGCCGCGGCGGCGATGACGGCGGCGGGGGTCGCTCCCCCGGTCGCGAGGGCGACGAGGACGAGCAGGCCGGCCCCGCCGACGAGGGACTGGACGAGGACGACGGGGCGCTGGCCGACCCGGTCGGCGAGGGCTCCCGCGGCCGGCGCCCCGGCGGCGTTGGCGACGGCGAGGGCGCCGGCTGCTCCGCCGCCGAGGGCGTACGAGCCGGTCGTCCCGGCGACGAGGAGGAGGGTGCCCATCTGGCTCATCGCGAGCGGCAGCCGCCCGACGAACGCGACGAGGACGTAGAGGGGGCCGGCGAGGGAGAACAACCGGCGGTAGGAGGCGATCGGTGACATCAGGGGTGGAGCCTTCGGGTCCTGCGCCCGGGTAGGGCGGAGCGGATGTGCGCCGAACCCGCCTCCAACGGCGCACGGAGGACCCTGTGCTGAGCGTCCAGTCTAAGGGTCCGCCGCTCTACCCCCCAATCGACTCCTTGCCGGTTCGGCCGGCCGACACACCGCCCGGGGGTGGTCCGCACCGGCAGATGGAGCAAGAAGTCGGAGTGCGCTGAGGAGTAGACGGAGCGGGAAGTCGGGGTACCCCCGGGCGGAAGCGCCTCAGCGGGCGAGCAGCTGTGCGGCGAGGGCGAGCGCCCCGGGGAGCGCCTGGACCCAGAGGATGCGGCGGCTGACGGTGGCCGCGCCGTAGAGCCCCGCGACGACGACGCACGCGAGGCCGAAGACGGCGAAGGCGAACCGGTGGTCGACCGGGCCGACGAGGCCGAGCACGAGCGCCGCGACGAGGAACCCGTTGTAGAGGCCCTGGTTCGCGGCGAGCACCCGCGTCTCGGCGGCGAACTCGGCCGTCGTGCCGAATGCGGCCCGGCCCCGGGGCGTCGTCCACAGCGCCATCTCGAGCACGACGATGTAGACGTGGATCAGCGCCACGAGGGCGGTGAGGACGGTCGCGAGCACGCTCATCCCCGATGTCTACCGCGCGCGGCGCCGTGCCGTCAGGGCGCCGTGCCGTCAGGTCGTCAGGTCGTCAGCAGGATCTTCCCGACGTGGCCGCTCGCCTCGATCTCGCGGTGGGCCGCGGCCGCCTCGGCGAGGGGGTACCGCGCCTGGACGACCGGACGCACCGACCCGTCGGCGACGAGCGGCCAGACGTGCTCGACCACCGCCGCCACGATCGCCGCCTTCTCCTGCGCCGGCCGCGCCCGCAGCGTCGTGCCGATGACGGCGGCGCGCTTGGCCATCAGGGCGCCGATGTCGAGCTCGGCCCGGCGCCCACCCTGCATCCCGATGATGACGAGCCGCCCTCCGGGAGCGAGGACCTCGACGTTCCGGCCGAGGTACTTCGCGCCGATGATGTCGAGGACGACGTCGGCGCCGCGGCCGTCGGTGGCCGCGCGGACCTTCTCGACGAAGTCCTCCTCCCGGTGGTCGACGAGGATGTCGGCCCCGAGCCCGCGACACGCCTCGAGCTTCGCCGCGCTCCCGGCCGTCACGGCGACCCGGGCGCCGTTCTCGCGGGCGAGCTGGATCGCCATCGTCCCGATGCCGGAGGAGCCGCCGTGGACGAGGAGCACCTCACCCGGCTCGAGGTCGGCGGTCATGAAGACGTTGGACCACACCGTGCAGGCGACCTCGGGGAGGGCGGCGGCGTCGACGAGCGGGACGCCGTCAGGCACCGGAAGCAGCTGGCCGGCGGGCACCCGGACGTACTCGGCGTAGCCGCCACCGGCGAGCAGCGCGCACACCTCGTCGCCGACCGCCCAGCCCTCGACCCCGTCGCCGAGCTCCTCGACCGTGCCGCTCACCTCGAGTCCGAGGACGTCGGACTCGCCGGGCGGCGGCGGGTAGTGGCCCTGGCGCTGGAGGGTGTCCGCACGGTTCACGCCGGCGGCCGCGACCCGGACGCGCACCTCGCCGGCTCGCGGGCGGGGCACGTCCACGTCGGCGTGGACGAGCGCGTCGGGGCCACCGGGCTCTGGGACGGTGATCGCCTTCATGGCAGCACGCTAGCCACGACCGGGCCGGTGGGGGTCGGCGGCCAGGGCGCTGAGGTCGGCGGGGGTGTCGACGTCGCGGGAGGCGGCGCCGGCCACGGTGACGGTGACGTGGGTCAGCCGGAGGAGCGTCTTCGCCGGCAGCCCGTGAGCGGGGTCGGGGAGCAGGGTCCGCACGGCCCGGGTCCGGTAGACGGCGAGGAGCGGGTTGGCGACACCGTCGTCGTCGGTGCCGACGGCGGCCTCCACCTCGTCCGGGGCCCCGTGCAGTGCCTCGACGAGCGCCCCGACCGCCCGGCCGGCGTACGGCATGTCGCCCGCGAGGACCGCGACGAGCTCCGTGGCGACGTGCTCCATCCCGGCGGCGATCGCGGCGAGCGGACCGCCGCCCGGCGGGTTCTCCCGGGTCCACGCGACCCGCCGCGGGGTCGCCCGCGGGCTCCCGACGGCGACGACCGGCCACTCCTCCGGGAGCGAGCCGAGCAGGTGGTCGAGCAGCGGGGTGCCGTGGAGGGGCGCGGCGAGCTTGTCCGAGCCGAACCGGGATGCCCGGCCGCCGGCGACGACGACGACGGTGACGGCGACGGGGCTCATCGCTCGAGACTAGAGGTCAGGACGTGGATGCGGCGTCAGCGCCGGTGCCCGAGCCGCGCCTCCAGGGCCTGGGCCGTCTGGCGCACCGCGGTCACGAGCCGGTCCCGCGCCTCGGCGTCCACGTCCTCCTGCCGGTAGGTGACCGCCACGGCGGCGACCGGGTAGTCGTTGTGGTCGAGGACGACGACCGCCACGGACCCGAGCCCCGGCGTGACCAGCCCGTCCTCGACGGCGTACCCGCGCTGGCGGACCACCTGGAGCTCCGAGCGCAGCCGGGTCGTCGACGTCGGCCCCCGTCCGTCGCGCTGGACCAGGGAGTCCCGGTCGGGGAACAGCGCACGGACCTGCGCCGGCGGCAGCGCGGCGAGCATCGCGAGGCCGGTGGCGGTCAGGGGCGCCGGAAGGCGGACCCCGACGTCGGTGACGAGGAGCGGCCGCCCGGGCGCGCGGGCCTCGACGACGTAGAGGACGTCCCGGCCGTGGAGCACCGCGAGGTGGGCGTTCTGGCCGCAGGAGTCGACGAGACGGTCCATGAGCCCGCGGGCCATCCGCTCGAGCGGGGCCTGGCGCTGGTACGCCGACCCCAGCTCGTACGCCGCCAGCCCGAGCCCGTAGCGCCGCTCCTCCGGCAGGTGGCGGACGTACCCGCGCTCGACGAGGACGGCGAGCAGGTGGTAGACGCTCGAGCGGGGGAGGCCGAGGTCGCGGGCGAGGGCCGCAGCCGGCACCGGCTCCCCGCGCCGGGCGATGAGGGCGAGGACGTCGAGAGCGTGTCCGGCGGCGGGGGCGTTGGCCACGGCGCCAGTCTCGCACCCGAGACGGCGCGGCCGCCACGCCCGCCCCGGAGTCGCGGCTGCTCGGCCGCGGGTGCAGGCGGGCGTCTCAGCCGGCGGCGTCGAGGTCGGCGAGGATGCGGCGCAGGGCCTCCCGGTCCCGCTCAGCGAGGCGCGCGAAGTACGCCTCGGCGTCGGTGCGCCGGGCGGCGTCGATCTCCTCGACGAGGCGCTCGCCCTCCATCGTCAGGCTGAGGGCCGTGGCGCGGCGGTCCGCCGGGTCGGGGCGTCGGATGACGAGGCCGCGCTCCTCGAGGGTGTCGACGACGTCGGTGACCGAGCGCGGGGTCACCCGGAGCTGCCGGGCCAGCTCACCGGGACGCGCGTGGCCGTGGTGGGAGAGGACGCGCAGGGCCCGGGCGTGGTGCGGCGCCAGGCCCCAGGGGGCCGTGGCGTCGGCACCGCGGCGGCGCAGGGCGCGCGCGACGCGCATGACGAGGTCACCGAGGTCGAGCTCGGCGGGAGGGATGGCGTCGGGTCGGTCGGGGCTCACCACGGCATGCTATCGCGCAAAAATCTGCTCAACTCATAGTGAGGTAACCCCCGCGATCAGTGACGCGACGCCGTGACGGTGGCCGCCACCTGCCTCGACTGCGGATCCTCGGCGCACCACCGACACCCAGCGTCTCGCACCCGAGACGCGTTCGCCGTCCGTGGGGCGACCGGCAGGGGCGCGCGGCGGTTCGATGGCATCCATGACCGACGCACCGCACGCCCCCGCAGCCGCCGCCGTGACCGTGGGAACCGGCCCGCTGACCATCGACGAGGTCGTCCGGGTCGCCCGGCACGGCGCGACCGTCGTGCTCGGGGACGACGCCCTGGCCGAGGTCGCCCGCTCCAGCGAGGTCGTCCGCGGCCTCGCCGGCGACACCCAGCCCCACTACGGCGTCTCCACGGGGTTCGGCGCCCTCG
Source organism: Phycicoccus sp. (assembly GCA_035702545.1). GTDB lineage: Bacteria > Actinomycetota > Actinomycetes > Actinomycetales > Dermatophilaceae > DASSQJ01. Next base: position 2,680 of record DASSQJ010000116.1, on the reverse strand, counting down.
CGACGCGGCACATCCCGACCGAGCTGCGCCACCAGCTCCAGCGCTCCCTCATCCGCTCCCACGCCGCCGGGTCGGGGCCCGAGGTCGAGCGCGAGGTCGTCCGCGCCCTCATGCTCCTGCGCGTCTCCACCCTCGCCACCGGGCGGACCGGCATCCGCGAGGAGACCCTCGCGACCTACGTCGCGATGCTCAACGCGGGCATCGTGCCCGTCGTCCACGAGTACGGGTCGCTCGGCTGCTCGGGGGACCTCGCACCGCTGTCGCACTGCGCCCTCGCGCTCATGGGCGAGGGCGTCGTGCGGGACGCGGACGGTGTGCGGATGCCCGCCGCGGACGCGCTGGCCCGCACGGGCATCACGCCGGTCCGGCTCGAGGAGAAGGAGGGCCTGGCGCTCGTCAACGGCACCGACGGGATGCTCGGGATGCTGTGCCTCGCCATCCACGACCTCCGCGGGCTGCTCGTCGTCGCCGACGTGTCCGCGGCGATGTCGGTCGAGGGCCTGCTGGGCACGGACGACGTCTTCGCCGCCGACCTCCATGCCCTGCGGCCGCAGCCGGGCCAGGCGGTCTCGGCGGAGAACATCCGTAAGGTGATGGCCGACAGCCCGATCCGCGAGTCGCACCGGACCGACGACTGCACCCGGGTCCAGGACGCCTACTCCCTGCGGTGCGCCCCGCAGGTGGCGGGCGGCGCACGCGACACGGTCGACCACGCCGCGCGGGTCGCCGGCTGGGAGCTCGCCTCGGCCGTCGACAACCCGGTCGTCACCCTCGACGGGCGCGTCGAGTCCAACGGGAACTTCCACGGGGCGCCCGTCGCCTACGTCCTCGACTTCCTCGCCATCGTCGCCGCCGACGTCGCGTCGATGTCCGAGCGGCGCACCGACCGGTTCCTCGACGTGGCCCGCAGCCACGGCCTGCCGCCCTTCCTCGCCGACGACCCCGGGGTCGACAGCGGGCACATGATCGCCCAGTACACCCAGGCGGCCATCGTCTCGGAGATGAAGCGGCTCGCCGCGCCCGCGTCGGTCGACTCCATCCCGAGCTCGGCGATGCAGGAGGACCACGTCTCGATGGGCTGGTCCGCGGCCCGCAAGCTGCGCCGGTCGGTCGACGGGCTGGCCCGGGTCCTCGCCGTCGAGGTCCTGACGGCGGCACGGGGCCTGCAGCTGCGGGCCCCGCTCGAGCCGGCGCCCGCAACCGGCGCCGTCGTCGCCGCCCTGCTGGACGCCGGGGCGTCCCGACCCGGCCCCGACCGGTTCCTCTCCCCGGAGATCGACGTCGCGCACCGCCTCGTCGTCGACGGGACGGTCCGCCGCGTCGTCGAGGAGCACACCGGTCCGCTGGCCTAGCGCGGCCCCTGTCCGGCGCGGCCGACGCGTCTCGCATGTCAGACACGCCCACCAGTGCGGGGGTTGGGGTGGGATCCCGCCGCCGCCACAGTGAGAACAGACCCGATCGAAGGAGACACTCATGGACGGCGCCCGCCCGGTCCGCGCCCCTCGGGGCACGACGCTCACCGCCCGCCAGTGGTCCACCGAGGCCCCGCTGCGGATGCTCATGAACAACCTCGACCCCGAGGTGGCCGAGCGCCCCGACGACCTCGTCGTCTACGGCGGCACCGGCCGCGCCGCCCGCGACTGGCGCTCCTTCGACGCGATGGTCCGCACCCTCACCGACCTGCGCGCCGACGAGACGATGCTCGTCCAGTCCGGCCGCCCCGTCGGGGTGTTCCGCACCCACGAGTGGGCGCCGCGGGTGCTCATCGCCAACTCCAACCTCGTCGGTGACTGGGCCACCTGGCCCGAGTTCCGCCGCCTCGAGCACCTCGGCCTCACGATGTACGGCCAGATGACCGCCGGCTCGTGGATCTACATCGGCACCCAGGGCATCATCCAGGGCACGTACGAGACCTTCGCGGCCGTCGCCGAGAAGCGGTTCGGCGGCACCCTGGCGGGGACCCTGACCCTCACCGGCGGATGCGGCGGGATGGGTGGCGCCCAGCCGCTCGCGGTGACCCTCAACGACGGGGTCTGCCTCATCGTCGACGTCGACCCCGCCCGCCTGCACCGCCGGGTCGAGCACCGCTACCTCGACGAGGTCGCCGACGACCTCGACTCGGCCGTCGAGATCGCGCTCCGCGCCAAGGCCGAGCGTCGCGCCCACTCGGTCGGCGTCGTCGGCAACGCGGCCGAGGTCTTCCCCGAGCTGCTGCGCCGCGGCGTGCCGATCGACATCGTGACGGACCAGACCTCCGCCCACGACCCGCTGTCCTACCTGCCCGAGGGCATCGGCCTCGAGGAGTGGCAGGAGTACGCGGAGAAGAAGCCCGAGGAGTTCACCGACCGGGCGCGGGCGTCGATGGCCAAGCACGTCCAGGCCATGGTCGAGTTCCAGGACGGTGGCGCGGAGGTCTTCGACTACGGCAACTCGATCCGCGACGAGGCCCGTCAGGGCGGCTACGACCGCGCGTTCGAGTTCCCGGGCTTCGTGCCGGCCTACATCCGCCCGCTGTTCTGCGAGGGCAAGGGGCCTTTCCGCTGGGTGGCCCTCTCGGGCGATCCGGAGGACATCTACCGCACGGACAGGGCCGTACTGGAGACGTTTCCCCACGACGCCGCCCTGGCCCGCTGGCTCCAGCTGGCCCGCGCGAAGGTCCAATTTCAAGGGCTGCCCGCGC
>DASSQJ010000115.1:0-7293 GCA_035702545.1 Phycicoccus sp. | reverse complement strand
CCTCGCCGCGCCTCGCGGCCTCCGAGAGGAACCTCCCCGAGTCCTTGACGGTCCGCTCCTGGCTGGAGTGGTCGAGGTGGACGATGCCGAACCTCGGGACGTCGCCCTCGGACCACTCCCAGTTGTCGACGAAGCACCAGTGGTAGTAGCGCTCGACCGGCAGCCCCGACCCCGCGAGCGCGCCGAGGTGGTCGTGGAGGAACCGGGCCCGGTACGCGTCGGACCCGTCGCACACACCGTTCTCCGTGATCCACACCGGCCCCGGGTGGCGCTCGTGCAGCCCCCGGACGACGTCGACGAGCCCCTGGGGGTGGATCTCCCAGCCGAGGTCGTTGACCGGCTCCCCGGGGAAGGTGCCGTCGGCGAGCCGGCTCACCGCGGTCCGCGAGTAGTAGTTGACGCCGAGGTAGTCGTAGTGGGGACCGGGCCGGACCTCGCGCGGCTGCCCACCGAGCAGCCTGGAGAACCGGCCGCCGAGCATCGCGTCGGAGAGCACGTCCTGGAAGAGGTGCTCGCTCAGCCGGGCCAGCCCCCGGTGGACCGGGTTGCCGGGGTCGAGCGGGTCGAAGACGCGCAGGTGGTGGGCGAACCCGACCCGTGTCCCCCGGCCGGGCTGGAGCTCGTGGACGAGGTGGTAGGCCCGGCAGTGGGCGACGGCGAGGTGCCGGAGCACCCGCCGCAGCCCTCGCCAGTCGCCGGTGCGTCCCGGGGGCATCTCGCCGAAGAGGTAGCCACCCGTCGCGTAGACGTTGGGCTCGTTGATGGTGCACCACTCGGTCACGAGGTCGCCCAGGCCCTCGACGACGTGCCGGACGAAGCGGAGCCAGGTGTCGACGGCGTCCGGTACGGTCCATCCCCCGGCCCGCTCGAACCACGTGGGGTTGCTGAAGTGGTGGAGCGTGACGAGGGGCTCGATCCCCCTCTCCCGCAACGCGGACAGCTCCTCTCGGTAGTGCGCGAGCGTCTCGGGGTCGAACCGGCCGCGGTGCGGCTCCAGGCGCGACCACTCGACGCCCATCCGGTAGAGCGGCAGGCCGAGGGAGGCCAGCAGCTCGGTGTCCTCGCGCCACCGGTTCCAGTGGTCGGTGGCGCGGAGCGGGCTGGACCCGTCGGCGACGCGGCCCGGCTGGAGGGACCACTCGTACCACTGGTTGCCGGTGTCGCCGCCCTCGATCTGGGTCGCTGCGGTCGCCACGCCGATCCGCATCCCGCCGAGGGAGTACGCGTGCGGCGTCGGGGGCTGGGGCAGGCTCATCCGGTGACCTCCGCGGGGTCGGCCGCGAGCTCTCCGACGAGCGGGACGAGGTCGGCCACCGAGTCGACGACGCGCGTCGGCCGGTAGGGGAACCGCTCGACGTCGCCCGGCCGGGTCGAGCCGGTCGAGACGAGGACCGTCCGCAGCCCCGCCTCGAGCCCGCTGACGACGTCGGTGTCCATCCGGTCGCCGACCATGACCGTCGTCTCGGAGTGGGCCTGGAGGCGGTTGAGGGCGCTGCGCATCATCAGCGGGTTGGGCTTCCCGACGAAGTAGGGCGTGCGTCCTGTGGCGGTGCTGATGAGGGCGGCGACCGAGCCGGTCGCCGGCAGGGTGCCCGCGGCGCTCGGGCCGCTCGGGTCGGGGTTGGTGGCGATGAAGCGGGCGCCGGCCTCGATGAGGCGGATGGCCTTGGTGATCGCCTCGAAGGAGTAGGTGCGGGTCTCGCCGAGGACGACGTAGTCGGGGTCCCGGTCGGAGAGGACGTACCCGACGTCGTGCATCGCCGTCGTGAGCCCCGACTCCCCGACGACGAAGGCGGTGCCACCGGGGCGCTGGTCGGAGAGGAAGTCGGCCGTCGCCAGCGCCGACGTCCAGATCGCCTCCTCGGGAACGTCGATCCCGCTGCGCAGCAACCGTGCCCGCAGGTCGCGCGGGGTGTAGATCGAGTTGTTCGTCAGGACGAGGAAGGAGCGCCCGGAGGCCTTGAGCGCCTCGATGAACTCGGCGGCCCCCGGGATCGGGTCCTCCTCGTGGACGAGGACGCCGTCCATGTCCGTCAGCCAGGTGTCGATCCGGCGGGTGGTCGTCATGGGCTCATTGTGTCGCCCGCGCGTACGGTGGCGCCGTGCCACCCGCCTCCGCCCCCGCCGCGCGTCCCGTCACCGCCGTCCGCCCGGCCGCCCCGGACGACGTCCCGGTCATCCTCCGGCTGATCCGCGAGCTGGCCGAGTACGAGCGGTCGCTCCATGAGGTCGAGACGACGGAGGAGCAGCTCGCCGCGGCGCTGTTCCCCGCAGAGGGGCACCCGGCCACCTTCGCGCACGTCGCCGAGGTCGACGGCGAGGTCGTCGGGACCGCGGTGTGGTTCCTCTCCTTCTCGACGTGGACCGGGACGCACGGCGTCTGGCTCGAGGACCTCTACGTCTCGCCGGACCACCGCGGGCTCGGCCTCGGCCAGGAGCTGTTGCGGACCCTCGCCGCCGTCTGCGTCGAGCGCGGGTACCACCGGCTCGAGTGGTGGGTCCTGGACTGGAACGCGCCGAGCATCGGCTTCTACCAGTCGATCGGCGCGGTCGCGCAGGACGAGTGGACCCGCTTCCGCCTCGACGGCGCCGCGCTCAGCGCGCACGCGAGCTCACCCGCCCGCTGACGGGGAGCGCGCGCGGGGGAGGGCCGGTCAGAAGCCGGCGTACCGGAGGACCCGGGCCGCGAGGTCCGGGTCGGAGCGCAGCGGCCGGCCGTCGAGCTCGGTGATGCGCACCGGGCCGCGTCCGGACGAGACGAGCCAGACGCCGTCCGCGATGTAGAGGTCCTCGACGGGGACCAGCTCGAAGGACGTGCGAAGCCCGTCGGCACGGGCACCGCGGAAGATGGCGGCGACGGTCGCCGACTCGAGGACGCCCGTGCCGCCGGTGGGGGTCGCGAGCAGCGTCCTGTCGCGCGCGACGAGCACCGCGGACGTCGGCCCCTCGAGGGCGTACCCGTCCGTCGTGGTGAAGACGACCTCGTCGGCCCCCCGGCGCCGCGCCTCGCGGGTCGCGGCGACGTTGACGACGTAGGAGAGCGTCTTGACGCCGCCGAGGAGCCACGGGGCGCCGGCGAACGCGTCGGACGGGTGGCCTCGGCTCAGGGTGACCGCGGTGACGGTGCGGGTCGAGCCGATCCCCGCGCCGACCGCCGCCGGTGCCGGCCGGTGGGTGATGGTGACGAGGGCGGTGGGGCCGCCCGCCCGCCACTCGCGGCCCCGGGTGAGGACGAGCTTGACGACGGCGTCGCCGGGGGTGTGCCAGGCAGCGAGGGCGTCGGCGACGAGGGCGCGCCACGCGCCGGCCTCGGGGAGGTCGATGGCCATCGCCCGCGCCGAGGCGGCGAGCCGGTCGAGGTGGACGTCGAGGTCGACGACGCGGGCCTCGCCGTCCGGCGTCGTCACGACCCGGGCGGAGTCGAAGCACCCGTCGCCGCGGGTCAGGCCCAGGTCGTCGGCCGTGACGACCGGCTCGTCGGCGTCGACGACACCGATGCCCATGACGGCGACGACGTGCGGGACCTCATCCACGTTTCCAGCCTGCCACCCGACACGGCGTCGCGGCCCTCGGCGGGGAGATCCGGCCGGCTACCGCTCGGGGACCTCGGTCTCGAGCTCGTGCAGCCAGGCGGTCGCGGCGGCGTCGGACGGCATCCGCCAGTCGCCCCGCGGCGACAGCGACCCACCGGCGACGACCTTCGGACCGTTCGGCAGGGCCGAGCGCTTGAACTGGTTCTGGAAGAAACGGCGGAGGAAGACCCCCATCCACCGGCGGATCGTCGGCAGGTCGTACGCCGTGCGGTCCCGCTCCGGGTAGCCGGCGGGCCACTGCCCGCTCGTCGCGTCCGCCCACGCGTGCTCGGCGAGGAAGGCGATCTTGCTCGGCCGGTACCCCCGGCGGAGCACGTGGAAGAGGGTGAAGTCGTGGAGGGCGTAGGGGCCGATGGTGTCCTGGGTCGACTGGATCGGCTCGCCCTCCTTCGCCGGGACCAGCTCGGGGCTGATCTCGGTGTCGAGGATGGCGAGCAGGGTGCGGTCGACCTCGGGGTCGGCGAACTGCCCCGACGAGACGACCCAGCGGATGAGGTGCTGGATCAGCGTCTTCGGGACCCCGGCGTTGACGCCGTAGTGCGACATGTGGTCCCCGACGCCGTAGGTGCACCAGCCGAGGGCCAGCTCGCTGAGGTCGCCGGTGCCGAGGACGATGCCGCCGCGCTGGTTCGCCGCCCGGAAGAGCAGGTCGGTGCGGATGCCGGCCTGGACGTTCTCGAACGTGACGTCGTAGACCTCCTCGCCGTCCCCAGCAGGGTGGCCGAGGTCGCGGAGCATCTGGAGCGCCAGCGGCCGGATGTCGACCTCCTCCCACTCGATGCCGAGCGAGTCCATGAGGTGCGTCGCGTTCGACTTCGTGCCGGCGCTCGTCGCGAAGCCGGGCATCGTGAAGCCGAGGACGTGGGTCCGCGGGAGGCCGAGCCGGTCGCAGGCCTTGGCCGCGACGATGAGGGCGTGGGTCGAGTCCAGCCCGCCGGAGACCCCGATGACGATGCGCGGCATCCGCTCGGGGTCGCCCCCGCCGATCGCCCGCATCCGCTGCTCGAGCCCCGAGACCTGGATGTTGTACGCCTCGTAGCAGTCGAGGGCGAGCCGGGCCTCGTCGTCGGGGACGAAGGGGAAGCGGTCGACGGGGCGGCGCAGGCCGAGGTCCCCGGACGGCGGTCGCAGTCGGAAGGGGACGACCCGGAAGCCGGCCTCGTCGGCCGCGTAGGCGCTGGCGTTGTCGTCGAAGCTGCCCTGGCGCTGGCGCTCCTGGCGGAACCGGTCGAGGTCGACGTCCGCGACGGTGCGCCGGGCTCCGGAGGGGAAGCGCTCGCCCTCGGCGAGGAGGTCGCCGGTCTCGTAGACCATCGTCATGCCGTCCCACGACAGGTCCGTCGTCGACTCGCCCTCGCTCGCGGCGGCGTAGAGGTAGGCGGCGTTGCACCGGGCGCTCGCCGAGCGGGCGAGGAGGTGGCGGTCCTCCGCGCGACCGACGGTGATGGGCGACGCGGAGAGGTTGAGCAGCACCGTCGCACCCGTGAGCGCGGCCTCGTGGCTCGGGGGGACCGGCACCCAGAAGTCCTCGCACACCTCGGCGTGGACCACGAGGTCGGGCAGGTCCTCGGCGGCGAAGAGCAGGTCGGGCCCGAAGGGGACCTCGCCGTCGGCGTCGGCGCCGGGCCAGTGCGGGCGGACGAGGAACTGGCCCTGCTGGCCGGCACCGCTCGCGAAGTGCCGCTTCTCGTAGAACTCCCGGTAGTTGGGCAGGTAGGACTTCGGGGCGACGCCGAGGACCTCGCCGCGGTGGAGGACGACCGCGCAGTTGAAGAGCCGGTTGCCGTGCCGCAGCGGGGCACCGACGACGACGAGCGGGAGCAGGCCCGCCGTGGCCTCCGCGAGGGAGACGACGGCGGCGTCGACGGCGTCGAGGAGGACGTCCTGGAGGAGGAGGTCGTCGATCGCGTAGCCGGAGAGCGAGAGCTCCGGGAAGAGCGCGACGGCCACGCCGTCCTCGTGGCATGCCTCGACCTCGCGGGCGATCCGCTCGGCGTTGGTCGCCGGGTCGGCGAGCGCGACGGGCATCGTGCACGCGGCGACCCGGGCGAACCCCTGGGCGTAGAGGTTCCGGAAGTCCATGCCCGGAGCCTATTGGTGCCGTCGGGAGCGCGCGGCCTCCCGGACCCGGCTCAGCCGTCCTCGCCGCCCTCGCCCGCCGGAGCCGGCTGCGACCCGACCTGGCTCCACACCGCCTGGGCGCCGGAGTGGCCGACGAGGGTGACGTCGACGGCGAGCCCGACCGCGACGAGGACGCCGGCGACGGCGAGGACGCGGAAGAGCGTCGACGCTCCGCCTCGGGTCCCGCCGTCCGTCGCACCGGCTGCCGGACCGCCCGTCGAACCCGCGGCCGGGGGCAGCTGGGCCGCCTCACGACGCCAGAACCACCACATGAGCCAGGCGGCCGCCGTCGCGAGGAGGAGCACCCACGGCAGGGTGTCGCCGATCTCGGCGTGCTCGTGGACGAGGTTGCTCTCCGGGACCCGCTCCTGGAGTGTCTCGCCGGACTGGGTCGCGATCGGCGAGAGGACGAGGGTCAGGGTGGCGACGACCGGGGTCAGGAGCCCGCTCCACGCCCGGAAGCGTGCCGACACGGCGAAGAGCACCAGGAGCAGCGCGGTCAGGGGGGCGAGGACGACGACGGCGTGCACCACGAGCGGGTGGAGCGGGATGCCGAGGACGGTGTCGAGCACGGGGACCTCCGGGTCGGGCGCCCGGGCGAGTCCGGGCGCGTCCGCCCATCGTGCCGGGCGTCCGGCAGCCGAAGCCTAAGTGGACCTCAAGGCTTCCTGAGGATCGCCGATGAGGACCGCGGCCCGCGATGATGGGCCGATGGTCCACCCGCAGCCCGCCGTGACCCTGGCCCCGGTCGACGCGGCCTCGTGGCGGGAGGTGGCCGCGCTGTCCCCGGCGCCGGGCCAGGACCGCTGGGTCGCCCCCGTGACGTACTACCTCTGCCTGTGCCTCTACGACTGCGTGTGGCAGCCGCTCGCCGTCCGGGTCGCCGGCGAGACCGTCGGCTTCGCGATGTGGGCGCTCGACGCCGACGAGGGGAGCCACTGGATCGGCGGGGTCGTGCTCGACGCCCGGCACCAGGGCCGCGGCATCGGGCGGGGGACGGTGCGCGGGCTCCTCGAGCTCTTCGAAGGGCTGCCCGGTCACCGCGAGGCGGCGCTCTCGGTGGCGCCGGACAACACCGTGGCGGCCGGGCTCTACCGGTCGCTCGGCTTCGCCCCGTCGGGGGAGCTCGTCGACGACGAGCTCGTCATGCGCCGCCCGCGGCCCTGACCCGGGCCGCATTACTACCTCAGGGGACGAGGAGCACCTTTCCGAGCGCACGGCGCTCGTCGACGGCGGTGAGGGCGGCGACGACGTCGTCGAGGCGGCGCACCTCGCCGATGACGGGGTCCACGGCTCCCGACTCGAGGAGCGGCACGAGCTCGTCCCACTGCCGGCGCAGGTACGCCGCTCCCGGTCCGCCCGGGTGGGTCCACCACGCCCCCCACCCGACCCCGACGACGGAGGTGTTGCCGAGGAGCAGCCGGTTCACCTTCACCTCCGGGATCGACCCCGCCGTGAAGCCGATGACGAGGTGGCGCCCTCCGGGCGCAAGCGAGCGGAGCGAGTCGGTGAGGCGGTCGCCGCCCACCGGGTCGACGACGAGGTCCACACCGCGCCCGCCGGTCAGCTCGGCGACGGC
>DASSQJ010000114.1:0-12087 GCA_035702545.1 Phycicoccus sp. | reverse complement strand
GTCCGCATCGACGCGACCGGCTCAGCGGACCCCGACGAAGCCTGCCGCCTGCCGCCGCGAGGTCTCCAGCGGCTCGAGCTCCTCGCGCACCGCGGCGGCGCCGCCGACCGGGCAGGTCCAGGCGCCGTCGACGTCGACGATGCGGACGCCGGGGGACTCCAGCCAGCGGAGGATCTTCTCGCTCTCCTCCGGGGTCGCGGCCGTGGACGGGGGCAGCGGGGGAGCGACGACCTCCGCGCTGGCCCGCAGCGCCTGGATGTACGGCATCGGGTCGGCGCCGCGTGGGCTCGTCGTCGACCCGGCGAGCCTCCCGTGCCGGACGCAGACGACCTCCCAGCCGCCGGTCGCCGCCCGGCGGGCCGCGACGAGCTCGGGGATGCGGGCGAGCGGGTCGAGCCGCTGCGAACGGCTCGCGCCCCGGACGAGGGCGACGAGGCGGTCGCGGACCGTCTGGGCGTCCTCGTAGCGCTCGGCGGCGGACAGCTCCGCCATCCGCCGGCGCAGCGCGGTGAGGAGCTCGCGGGTGCCGCCGGCGAGGAGCAGGGCGGCGCGGTCGACGAGCTCGGCGTACTCCTCGACGCCCTGGGCCCCGGTGCACGGCGCGCCGCAGCGGCCCATCTCGGCGAGGGCGCACGCGGACCGCCGCCGGGCCGGGGAGAGCCGCTCGACGCACTGGCGCAGGGGGAGGACCTCGTGGACGGCGGCGACGGCGGCCTCAGCGGACTGCCGCGAGCCGAACGGCCCGACGTAGCGGCTCCCGTCGGCGGCGACGCTGCGGACGATGGACAGCCGGGGGAAAGGCTCGACGGTGAGCTTGACCCACAGCGCCTTCTCGGGGTGGCGCGACCGCCGGTTGTACCGCGGCTTGTGCTCGGCGATGAGGCGCAGCTCGCGGACCTCGGCCTCGAGCGTCGTCGCGCAGACGACGGGGCTCACCGACTCGGCGAGCCGCACCATCTCGCCCATCCGGGGCCGGTGCTCGGAGGCGGTGAAGTAGGAGCGCACGCGGGTCCGGATGGACACCGAGGTACCGACGTAGAGGACCCGGCCGTGGCCGTCCTTGAAGAGGTAGACGCCGGGCGCGTCGGGGAGGCCGTCGGCGAGGTGCCGCTTGCGCCGGCGGTTCGGGGACACGCGAGCCGTGTAGTCGAGCAGCTCCTCGAGGGAGTGGACGCCGAGGTTGCCGACGCGGGCGATGAGCCCGTGGAGGACGTCGACGGTGGCCCGGGCGTCGTGGAGGGCCCGGTGGTCGGGGGTCGTCGCCGCGTGGAAGAGGCGCGCGAGCGAGGCGAGCCGGTGGTTCGGCACCTCGTCGCGGCGGACGACCTGGCGCGCGAGGTGGACGGTGTCGAGGACCTGGAAGGCCGGCCAGTCGCGCTCGCACCGTGCCGCGGCGGCCCGGAGGAAGGAGACGTCGAACCGGGCGTTGTGGGCGACGAGGACGCTGCCGGCGGCGAACTCGAGGAACTGGGGGAGCACGGTCTCGATGCGGGGGGCGTCGGCGACCATGGCGTCGGTGATGCCGGTGAGGACCGAGATGAAGGCGGGGATGGGCGCGCCGGGGTTGACGAGGGTCTGCAGCTCGCCGACGACCTCGCCGCCGCGGACCTTGACCGCCCCGATCTCGGTGATGCCGCACTCGGCGGGGCTACCGCCGGTGGTCTCGAGGTCGACGACGACGAAGGTCACGCTCGACAGCGGGGTGCCCAGGTCGTCGAACGTGCCCTGGACCATCGCCATGCCGTGACCGTAGGCCGGGGGACCGACACGGCGTCCGAGGCGCGCGGTCGGGGGCGGCGAGGACCGCGCCGGGCCCGGTGGCGAGGTGGGCTGTCGGTGGGCCCTTCTAGCGTGGTCGTGACGCACCTGGAAGGGGTGAGACGCATGACCAGCGACACCGTGATGGCGGTGGAGTGCCGCACGTGCCCGGTCCGCGAGCTGCGCTGCGACGAGTGCATGGTGCCCGTCCTCCTGTCCCTGACCGACCTCTCGGCGCGTCCGGAGACCGCCCTCGACCCCGAGGAGCGGGCCGTCGTGACCCGGCTCGTCCGGGCCGGCCTCGTCGACCCCGAGACCGCGGCCACCGCCTCGGCCACCCTCGAGCCGCTGGCCGACCCGGCCGGCCCGGGACGTGCCGTCGGCTGACCGGGCGCCGCGGCGTCGGCGGGCCGAACCTACGATGAGGCCGTGCGAGCCGCAGTCCTCCTCGTCGTGGCACTCGCCCTGACCGGGTGCTCCGGGGCGGCGACCGGTACCCGCCGTCCACCGGTCTCGACGACCGCGTCCGCGAGCCAGTCCGGGCCTGCGGCCGACGGCGCCGCGGCCGACCCGGCCGAGGTCGCCCGCGCGCTCAACGGCCTCCTGCGCCGGCGCGAGAACGCCGTGCTCGGCGGAGACAGCGAGGCCTACCTCGCGACGGTCGACCGCCCGACCGCCGCCGCGGGCGTCCGCCAGCTCGCGGCGTTCCGCTCCGCCCGGGCCCTCGGCCTCGCCCGGCTCGTGCACGGCCCGGTCCCCGACGTCGCCGACCCGGCCGCCGGTGTCGTCGTCGAGCTCGGCTACCGGGTCGAGGGCGTCGACCGGGCCGACCGCACGTCGACCGTCCGCTACCGGCTCGCGCGGTCCGACGGCGGGTGGCGGGTGAGTGCCGAGGACCCGGAGGGGTCATCCGCCGCGGCGCCCTGGCTCGCGATGCCCGGCATGCGGGTGGAACGAGGCGAGCGCGCGGTCGTCGCGGGGACGGCCGGGGACGCCGCCCTCGCCGAGGCCGTCGCGACGGTCGACCGCGTCCTGCCCACCCTCGGCGCGCCCTGGCCGGGGACGCCGCGGCGGGTCCTCGTCCTCGTCCCGCGCACCGAGGCCCAGGCCGCCGCCCTCCTCGGCCGGGGCCGGGCGGGCGGCGGCGAGGTCGCCGCGACGACCGAGGGGCCCCTCGACGCCGCCGGACTGGCGACCGGCGACCGCGTCGTGCTCGACGCCGACGCCGGCCGGCGGCTCACTCCCACCGGGCGGGAGGTCGTCCTCGCCCACGAGCTCACCCACGTCGCGGTCCGGGCGACCCTGGCCGGGTCGGCGCCGGCCTGGCTCGCCGAGGGCTACGCCGACCACGTCGGGTACGCCCGGGCGCACCTGCCGGCCCGCGAGCTCGCCGCCCCCCTCGTCCGCGCGGTCCGCGCGGGGCGGGGGCCGACGGCGCTGCCGACGGCCGCGGACCTCGACCCGGCCGGCGGCGACATCGAGGTCGGCTACCTCGCGGCGTGGCAGGCCGTCGAGCTCGTCGCGCAGGAACGGGGCGAGTCGGCCGTGCGCGCCCTGGTCCGCGCGTGCACCGTCCCCGGGCCGGCCTCGGCCGCGGAGACGGCCTGCGACCGGGCGATGCCGGGCGTCATCGGTCGAACGAGGAGCGACCTCACCCGCGAGTGGCGGCAGCGGCTGGCCGCGCTGGCGCGCTGACCTCGGGATCGGCCCGCGGGGTCCGGGTCCGCAGCGGCTCGACCGCGAGCGACGCGGCGACGAGGGCGGCGACGAGCCAGAACTGGTTGTAGAACGCCTGCTTGTTGACGAGGTTGGCGACGGCGAGGACGAGGGCCATCCACCGGAGCACCTCGTCGACGCCGGGCTGTCGGCGCCACACGGCCCACACCGACGCCCCGACCGCGAGGGCCATCGCGAGCCCCGTCGCGGCGAAGGGGAGCGTGACGCCGTGCTCGTTGAGGAACCAGAGGTACCAGGTGTTGGCGAAGCGGATCGGGTGGAACTCGAGCAGGGTGACGACGGTGTCCGAGAAGAAGGCGGAGGGGTTCGCGAGCACCCACGGCAGGACGAGGAGGCCGGTCAGGCCGCCGGCGGCGAGGGTGCGTCGCCACCCGAACGGCCGCCAGACGAGGAGCATGGGAGCGAGCAGGACCAGGTGCTGCTTGCTCGCGCAGGCGAGGGCCAGCGGGACCACGGCCCACCAGGCGTGCCCGCGATGGACGAGGACGGCGAACCACACGAGCAGTGCCGCGAGGACCGGCTCGGTCCACGCCTGGTCCACCTGGGTGAGGGTGCCCGGGGCGAGGACGAGGACCGCCGCGACGGCGGCCGCGCGCTCGGCCCGTCCCCGCGCCAGCGCCCAGAGGCCGCCGAGGAGGACGAGCGACCAGACGAGCAGCGCCCACCGCACGTCGCCGGCCACCCAGCGCCCCGGGGCGGTGAGCACCGCCATCCACGGCAGGTAGGGGAAGAGGTCCTGGACACCCGGGGAGCCGGTCCACTGCTCGGTGTAGAGGTTCTCGCCCCGGGCCAGCGCGTCGGCACCCTGCTGGAGGACGACCCAGACGTCGATCTTCGGGGCGCGGTCACCGAGCACGGTGACGGCCGCCACGGCGACCTGGGTGGCCCCGGCCAGCGCGAACGCCGCGACGGCGGAACGCCGGCCGGGGAGGGCGAGGAGCACGGCGCACCCGAGCCCCCCGACGGCGAGCACCGCCAGCGCCGCCGTCAGGGCGCCTCCGCGGAGGTAGCTGAAGAGCGGCACGGTGAGGGTGAGGCCGACCGAGACGACGAGCACCGCGGGGGCCAGCCACCGGGGGGTCGGCACCGAGATCCGGCGCGCCAGCCACCAGGCGAGCAGCACCGTGCACGCGGTGAGCGTGAGCAGGATGGGCACGCGGAACCGGACGACGCTCCACTGGAGGACGCCGAACCACGCGCACCACGCGGTGCCGAGCAGGCCGGCGAGCAGGGCGTCCCGGAGCCGGCCGGGGCCGGTGGACGCCGGGTCGGCCTCAGCCACCGTAGAGGGCGTCGACCTCGTCGCTGAAGTCGCGCATCACGATGTTGCGCTTGAGCTTCAGCGACGGCGTGAGGTGGCCGGACTCCTCGGTGAAGTCGCGGTCGATGACGGCGAACTTCCGGATCGACTCGGCCTTGGAGACCGCCCGGTTCGCGTCGTCGACCGCCTTCTGGATCTCGGCGAGGACCCGCTCGTCGTGCCGGGCCCGGGAGATGGGGACGTCGTCGAGGCCGTGGGTCGCCGCCCACGTCGGGTACATCTCCTCGTCGAGGGTGACGAGGGCCGCGATGAACGGCTGCCCGTCGCCGACGACGATGCACTGGCTGATGAGCGGGTGGGCGCGCAGCCGGTCCTCGAGCACGGCCGGGGCGACGTTCTTGCCCCCCGCGGTCACGAGGATCTCCTTCTTCCGACCGGTGATCCGCAGGTAGCCGTCGTCGTCGAGCTCGCCGATGTCGCCGGTGCGGAACCAGCCGTCGGCGTCCAGGGCCTCCCGCGTCGCGTCCTCGTTACCGTGGTAGGCGCGGAAGACGTTGATGCCCCGCAGGCAGATCTCGCCGTCGTCCTCGACGCGGACCTCGATACCCGGCAGCGGCGGCCCGACGGTGCCGATGCGCATCGCGTCGGGACGGTTGACCGAGGCCGGCGCGGTCGTCTCGGTGAGGCCGTACCCCTCGAGGATGGACACGCCGATCCCGCGGAAGAAGTGCCCGAGCCGGGTGCCGAGCGGGGCACCGCCGGAGACGGCGTACTGGACCTTGCCGCCCATCGCCGCGCGGAGCTTGGCGTAGACGAGCCGGTCGAAGACGGCGTGGCGCAGGCGCAGCCCGAAGGGGACCGACCCGCGGTCGAGGGCCTCGGACCACGCGATGGCCGCCGCCGCGGCCCCGGCGAAGATCCGGCCCTTGCCCCCGGCCTCGGCCTTGGCCTCCGCGGAGTTGTAGACCTTCTCGAACACGCGCGGCACGGCGAGGATGAAGGTGGGGTGGAACGTGGAGAAGTCGTCGAGGAGCGCCTTGAGGTCGGAGGAGTGCCCCATCCGCACCCCGGCGGTGACGGCGAGCACCTCGATGAACCGGGCGAAGACGTGGGCCAGGGGCAGGAAGAGCAGGGTGGCCGCGCCGGGCGCCAGGACGACCTCGGAGATCTCCTGGGCGGTGTTCTCGGCGAGGGTGAGGAAGTTGCCGTGGGTGAGCTCGACGCCCTTCGGGCGGCCGGTGGTCCCGGACGTGTAGATGATCGTCGCGAGCGAGCTCCGGTCGAGCGCCTCGCGGCGGCCGGCGAGCTCGGCGTCGTCGACGCGGGCACCGTCGCGGCTCAGGGTGTCGACATCACCGTGGGCGATGACCCACACGTGCGCCAGGGCGGGCAGTGAGCTCCGGACCTTCTCGACCGTGGCGAGGTGCTTCTCGTCCTCGACGAGCACCCCGATGGCGCCGGAGTCGGAGAGGATCCACTCCACCTGGTCGGGGGAGGAGGTCTCGTAGATGGGCACCGGGACGGCGCCGGCCGACCACAGGGCGAAGTCGGTGAGCGTCCACTCGTAGCGGGTGCGGCTCATGATCGCGACGGCGTCGCCGGGGCCGACCCCGGCGGCGAGGAACCCCTTGGCGAGGGCGTCGACCTCGGCCGCGAAGGTCGCGGCGGTGACGTCGGTCCATCCACCCGGCGCCCGCACCGAGAACGTCACCCGCCCGGGCTCGGAGCGCGCCACCCGGCCGGGGACGTCGGCGAGGCTGCCCTCCGTCGTGGCGGGCAGGACCAGGGGGGTGGACGCGGCGTGCACCGTCGGCTCCTTCGGACGAGGGGTGTCAGCACCTCAACTCTAGGGCCCCCCACGAGGCGGGTACCCTCCCTGCCATGGCCGACCGCACGCGTTCCTCCGTGGAGATCGCCGCCGAACCCGGCGCGGTCCTCGACGTCATCGCCGACTTCGAGCGCTACCCCGAGTGGGCCGGGCAGGTCAAGGAGTCCACCGTGCTCACCGAGGACGGCGACGGATGGGCCGACCAGGTCGAGTTCACCCTCGACGCCGGCGTCATCAAGGACCAGTACGTCCTCGAGTACGACTGGGACGTCGCCGAGGACGGCACCGGTGTCGTCGCCTGGCACCTCGTCCGGGCCACCCTCCTCAAGGGGCTCACCGGGACGTACACCCTCGAGCTCGCGGGGCCGGGGACCCGGGTCACCTACGACCTCGAGGTCGACCTCACGATGCCGATGATCGGGATGCTCAAGCGCAAGGCCGAGCGGCACATCATCAGCACCGCCCTGACGGAGCTGAAGAAGCGCGTCGAGGGCTGAGGGCGACGATGCCCCGGGTCGTCCTCGTCACCGGCAAGGGCGGGGTCGGCAAGACGACGACCGCGGCCGCCGCCGCCGTCTCCGCCGCCCGCGTCGGGCTGCGCACCCTCGTCGTCTCCACCGACGCGGCGCACAGCCTCGGCGACGCCCTCGACGTCGCCCTCGCGACCGCGCCGACGTGGCGCGACACCACCGAGGTCGAGCCCCGGCTGCACGCCCTCGCCGTCGGCCCCCACACCGCGGTCGAGGCCGACTGGCAGGTGGTCCGGGACTACCTTCTCGCTGTCCTCGGCGCCATGGGGGTCGACCCGGTCGTCGCCGACGAGCTGAGCTCGCTCCCGGGTGCCGAGGAGGGCATCGCCCTCGTCGCGCTCGCCCACCAGGCCCAGAGCGGGGACTGGGACCTCGTCGTCGTCGACTGCGCCCCGACCGCGGAGACCCTGCGGCTCCTCGCGCTGCCCGAGGTGCTCGGCTGGCACCTGGACCGGCTGCTCCCGGCCCAGCGTCGGCTGCTCACCGTCCTGCGCCCCGCGGCGTCGGCGGCGTCGGGCATCCCTGTCCCCGGCCCGGAGGTCGTCGGCGTGCTCCTCGCCTGGAAGGAGCTGATGGGGCGCGTGCGCGACCTGCTCACCTCGCCCCGGGCGAGCGTCCGGCTCGTGCTCACCCCGGAGCGGGTGGTCGTCGCGGAGAGCCGGCGGGTGCTCACCTCGCTCTCGCTGCACGGGTACGCCGTCGACGCGGTGGTCGTCAACCGGCTCGTCCCCGACCCGCCGGAGGGGGTCGCGGTGGACCCGTGGCGCTCGGCGTGGTGGGGCGCCCAGCAGGAGGGGATGGACCGGGTCCGCGAGTCCTTCGTAGGGATCCCGCTGCTCCGCGCGCCGCACACGGCCGGCGAGCCGATCGGTCCCGACGCGCTCGCCGACCTCGCCGCGGCGACGCGGGCGGACCCGTCCGGTGCTGCGCCCCGGGACCTGCTCGACGACGTCGAGGCGCCGCGGACCCGGGTGGAGCCGGACGGCGCGCAGTTCGTGCTCCGGCTCCCGCTGCCGCTCGCGACCGCCGGACAGGTGTCGATGGTCCGGCGCGACGACGACCTCGTCATCGAGGTGGCCGACCAGCGGCGGGTCGTCGCCCTGCCCTCGGTGCTGCGTCGCTGCGTCGTCCAGAATGCAGAGGTCGGCCGCGGCGAGCTGCGCGTCCGGTTCGAGCGCGACGAGGAGGTGTGGGCCAGTGGGCGATGACCGGTGGGACGAGCAGGTCGGCAGCGTCGCCGAGGAGGCCCAGCGGCTCCTCGAGACGCTGCGTCGCGCGGGAGGCGGGGCCGCCGCCGGGGCGGGCCCCGCGACGGACGGCTCGCCGGACGAGGGGCCGGACACCCACGGCCCCGAGCCGGGCGACGCCGACGAGTGGACGTGCACGGACCCGTTCTGCCGGGCCTGCCCGCTGTGCCGGACCGTCGCCGTCGTCCGCGGTCTGAACCCCGAGACGCTGCGCCGGCTCGCCGACCTCGCCGCCGTCGCCGCCACGGTCCTCACCGACCTCGCCGCGCAGCGGGCGTCCGCCCCCTCCCGCCCGGCCACGGCGCCCGCCCCCGGGCCGGACGGGGCGAGCGGCGGCTCGGCCTCGTCCCCTACGGCCGCACGGAGGTCGGGACGTCCCATCCCGGTGCGCGACGCCGACGACGAGGAGGTCACCGGTGACTGACGGTCAGCTCGCAGTGGGCGTCGACATCGGTGGCACCAAGGTCGCCGCGGGCGTCGTCGACCCCGCGGGGCGGGTCCTCGTGCGGGCCCGGCGCGACACCCCCCACCGGTCGACGAGCCCGCGCGTCGTCGAGGACACCATCGTCTCGGCGGTCGAGGAGGTCCTCGGCCAGGTCGGGGAGGTCGTCGCCGTCGGGATCGGCGCCGCGGGCTTCGTCGCCGCCGACCGGGCCACCGTCGTCTTCGCGCCGCACCTGTCGTGGCGCAACGAGCCGCTCCGCCAGGCCCTCGGTGAGCGCCTCGAGGTGCCGATCTTCGTCGACAACGACGCCAACGCGGCCGTGTGGGCCGAGCACCGGTTCGGCGCCGGCCGCGGCGAGAGCCACCTCGTCATGGTCAACCTCGGCACCGGCATCGGCGGTGGGATCGTCCTCGACGGCCGGGTCATGCGCGGCCGGTTCGGGATCGCCGGGGAGTTCGGCCACATGCAGGTCGTCCCCGACGGCATCCGCTGCGAGTGCGGCAACCGGGGGTGCTGGGAGCAGTACGCGTCGGGCAACGCGCTCGTCCGGGAGGCCCGCGCCCTGATGTCCGCGGGAAGTCCGGTCGTCTCGGACCTCTTCGACCGGGTCGGCGGCCGGCCGGAGGAGCTGACCGGCCCGCTCGTCACCGAGGCCGCCCGCGACGGCGATCCCCTGGCCCGCGAGCTCCTCGGGGAGATCGGCCGCTGGCTCGGGGTGGGCATCGCCGACCTCGCCGCCGCCCTCGACCCGGGCACGTTCGTCATCGGCGGCGGGGTGAGCGCCGCCGGCGACCTGCTCCTCGGGCCCGCGCGCGAGGCCTTCCGGCGCCAGCTCACCGGTCGGGGCTACCGGCCGGAGGCGGCCATCGTCGCGGCGGAGCTCGGGAACGAGGCGGGCCTCGTCGGCGCCGCTGACCTCGCCCGCGTCGGGGCGGCCGGGCTCGCCTGGGCCGACGCCGCCGACCACCTCGCCGACGGCTGAGGCCCGTGCCGAGCGGCACGACCCTGCGCGTCGCGAGCTACAACACGCGCGACTTCCTCGACGACCACCACCTCGCGGCGCGGGTCGTCCGCGCCCTCGACCCCGACGTCCTCTGCCTCCAGGAGGTACCGCGGCGCCTCTTCGCGCGGTGGCGGCTCGCCCGCTTCGCCCGGCGCTGTGGCCTGCGGCCGACGGGGTCGCACCGGGGGAGCGGCGGGACGAGCATCCTCGTCTCCGAGCGGGTGCGGCTGGAGTCCGCGGCCCACCACCGGCTCCCCGTGCGCTGGCCGGACCGCACCCGGGGATGGGCGCTGGCCCGGGTCCGACTGGTCGGGGGAGCCGAGGTCACCGTGGTCTCGCTCCACCTCTCGCTGCGCGCCGAGGAGCGGGAGCGGCACACCGAGGCGGTCCTCCGGGCGCTGGCCGACGCCGGCCCGCTCGTCGTCGCCGGCGACCTCAACGAGGGGGCGGACGGTGCGGCGTGGCGCCGGCTCGACGTCCCCGACCGGCTGCGGCTCGTCGCCCCCGACGGGCCGACCTTCCCGGCCCACTCACCGAGGCGGCGCCTCGACGTCGTCTTCGCCTCCCCCTCGCTGCGTCCGCTGCCGCACCGGGAGGTGCTGCTGCCGGACCGGGTCTGGGCCGCGGCGAGCGACCACCGTCCGGTGTGGGTCGACCTCGAGGTCGGCTGAGGGATCCGGCCGGCCACGGCGCGGGGCGGCCGCGGAGGGGGCCGGAGGGTGCCGCGCTCAGACCCGGGCGCCGTCGTCGCCGTCGGTGGGGTCGCGGTGGCGTGGCTGCCGGAGCACGAGCAGGCCGAAGCCGACGAGCGAGAGGACGACGCCGGCGGCGAACCACCGGCCCGTGTAGAAGGGCCGGGCCAGGGCGACCCAGAGCAGGATGAGCGGACCGGCGACGAGCCCGACGACCGCGCCCCAGAAGTGCAGGTCCTCCTGCGGCGGCAGGGTGACCGGCGGCGGTTCGAAGTGCTCGTCGTCGGCGTCGGCGCCGGGCGGGGCCTCGCCGGCGGCGCCCTCGGCGGGCACCCCCGGCGCACCGGGCTCCGGGACGGTCGGGCCGCGCCACACCGAGGGCGGGACGACGACGTCGAGCGGGGAGGGGTTGACCCACGGCGGGCGGCCCTGCTCCGGTCCGGGCGGGGTGGGCTCGGCCGTGTCGGACTCGCGGGCCGCCGGGCCGCCCTCCGGGGGAGCCTGCGGGGCGTCCTCGTCGAGGTCCTCCTCGCCGGTCGGGAGGGGGCCGTCCCAGGCGGAGACGATGGAGGCGAAGCGCGCGTCGACGTCGCGCTCGTCCATCTCTCCCGGCCGGTCGCTCACGTCGGCTCCTCGTCTCGCGTGGACCACGATCTTCGCACGCCCTCGGGCACAGGCGTCAGGCGCGACCGGTGCACTAGGCTCGCCCCACACGCGCAGAAGGGTGGTCCGGTGTTCTACTGGGTGCTGAAGACGGTCGTCCTCGGACCGATCCTGCGCCTCCTCTTCCGGCCCTGGGTCGAGGGCGAGGAGAACATCCCGGAGACCGGCGCCGCGATCTTCGCGAGCAACCACCTCTCGTTCTCCGACTCCATCTTCCTCCCCCTCGTCGTGCCCCGGCGGATGACCTTCCTCGCGAAGTCCGACTACTTCACCGGCGAGGGGCTCAAGGGCCGGCTCACCGCGTGGTTCTTCCGCGGCGTGGGGCAGCTGCCGATCGACCGGTCCGGTGGCCGGGCGAGCGAGGCCGCGCTCCGCTCGGGGCTCAAGGTGCTCGGGCGGGGGGAGCTCCTCGGGCTCTACCCGGAGGGGACGCGCAGCCCCGACGGCCGGCTCTACAAGGGCCGCACGGGGGTGGCGCGGATGGCGCTCGAGGCGGGCGTCCCCGTCATCCCGGTCGCGATGATCGGCACCGACAAGGCCCAGCCGACCGGGCGGAAGATCCCCAAGCTCGTGCGCATCGGCATCCGGATCGGCGCGCCGCTCGACTTCTCCCGGTACGAGGGGATGGAGGGCGACCGGTTCGTCCTCCGCTCGGTCACCGACGAGATCATGTACGCCCTCATGGAGCTCTCCGGCCAGGAGTACGTCGACATGTATGCGACGTCGATGAAGGAGCGGATCGCCCGCGAGCGGCGCAACCGGCTCCGGGAGGCGGCGGAGGCGGCCCTGCCGGGTCGCGCGGCCGACGAGCTCGAGGCCGCCCTCGACGCGGGCCTCACCCCGGCCGAGCAGGCCGAGTCGGCCGGGTCGGCCGGGTCGGCCGACCAGCGCGCGGCCGTCGCTCCTGCCCCGGAGTCGGCCCC
>DASSQJ010000113.1:0-5323 GCA_035702545.1 Phycicoccus sp. | reverse complement strand
GACGTTGCGGATGGGGAACCGCGCGGTCACCGGGGTGCCGGAGTCGATGGCGTCGCGGGCGGCCGCGATGAGCTGGTGGTCGAGGGCCTTCTCGAGGCCGTGGTCCTGGGCGACCGTGTGGTGCGTGCCCGAGCCGTCGGGGCTGCTCACCTCGGCGAGGATGCGGGCGGCGACCCCGGAGTCGGTCCAGTGGACGTGCCGCTCGAGCAGGTCGTGGACGACGAGCTCGTCCTCCGGCCGCAGCGGCCGGGTGTCGACGAGCTCGCGGTTGACCCGCTCGGGGTCGAGGTCGAGGACGTAGGCGACGCCGCCGGACATCCCGGCCGCGACGTTGCGACCGGTCGGTCCGAGGATGAGGGCGGTCCCGCCCGTCATGTACTCGAGGCCGTGGTCGCCCACCCCCTCGACGACGGCGGTAGCACCGGAGTTGCGGACGCAGAACCGCTCGCCGACCCGGCCCCGGAGGAAGATCTCGCCCGAGGTGGCGCCGTAGCCGATGACGTTGCCTGCGATGACGTTCTCCTCGGCGACGAGCGCCGACCCCGGCGCCGGCCGTACGACGACCCGACCGCCGGAGAGGCCCTTGGCGACGTAGTCGTTCGCGTCGCCCTCGAGCCGCAGCGTGATGCCGGCCGGGAGGAACGCGCCGAGGCTCTGGCCGGCCGACCCGGTGAGGGTGATGTCGACCGTGCCGTCGGGCAGGCCCTGGGGGTGCCTGATGGTGACCTCGTGGCCGAGCATCGTCCCGACGGTGCGGTTGACGTTGCGGACGGCGAACCGGGCGGTGACCGGGGCGCCGTGGTCGATGGCGTCGCGGGCCGCCGCGATGAGCTGGTGGTCGAGCGCCTTCTCGAGCCCGTGGTCCTGCCCGACGAGGTGACGGGTCCCCGAGCCGTCGGGGCTCGCGACCTTCGCGAGGACGGGGGCGAGGTCGAGGCCCGAGGCCTTCCAGTGCGCGACGGCCTTGCGGGTGTCGAGGTGCTGGACCTGCCCGATCGCCTCCTCGAGGGTGCGGAACCCGAGGGCGGCGAGGTGCTCGCGCACCTCCTCGGCGATGTACACGAAGAAGGTCTCGACGAACTCCGGCCGGCCGGAGAAGCGGGCACGCAGCTCGGGGTTCTGGGTGGCGATGCCGACCGGGCAGGTGTCGAGGTGGCAGACCCGCATGAGGATGCACCCGGAGACGACGAGCGGGGCGGTCGCGAAGCCGTACTCCTCGGCCCCGAGCAGCGCCGCGATGACGACGTCGCGCCCGGTCTTCAGCTGCCCGTCGACCTGGACGACGATCCGGTCGCGCAGGCCGTTGAGGACGAGGGTCTGCTGGGTCTCGGCGAGGCCGAGCTCCCACGGGCCGCCGGCGTGCTTGAGGCTCGTCAGCGGGGAGGCGCCGGTGCCGCCGTCGTGGCCGGAGATGAGGACGACGTCGGCGTGCGCCTTGGACACCCCCGCCGCAACGGTGCCGACCCCGATCTCGGAGACGAGCTTGACGTGGATCCGCGCCTGCGGGTTGGCGTTCTTCAGGTCGTGGATGAGCTGCGCCAGGTCCTCGATCGAGTAGATGTCGTGGTGCGGCGGCGGCGAGATGAGGCCGACGCCCGGCGTCGAGTGCCGGGTCCGGGCCACCCACGGGTAGACCTTCGGACCGGGGAGCTGGCCGCCCTCCCCCGGCTTCGCGCCCTGGGCCATCTTGATCTGGATGTCGTCGGCGTTCGTCAGGTACAGCGAGGTGACGCCGAACCGCCCGGAGGCGACCTGCTTGATCGCCGAGCGGCGCTCGGGGTCCATGAGCCGCTCCGGGTCCTCCCCGCCCTCGCCGGTGTTCGACCGGGCGCCGAGCCGGTTCATCGCGACGGCGAGGGTCTCGTGGGCCTCCTGGCTGATCGACCCGTAGCTCATCGCCCCGGTGGAGAACCGCTTGACGATCTCGGCGACCGGCTCGACCTCCTCGAGCGGCACCGGCGGGCGCTGCTCGGCACCGCCGAGCTCGAAGAGGCCGCGCAGGGTCATCAGCCGCCCGGACTGCTCGTCGATCCGCTGCGTGTACTGCTTGAAGATGTCGTAGCGCCGGCTGCGGGTGGCGTGCTGGAGCCGGAAGACCGTCTCCGGGTCGAACAGGTGCGGCTCGCCCTCCCGCCGCCACTGGTACTCGCCGCCGACGAGGAGCTTGCGGTGGGCCTGCCGGATGCCGTCCGGCGGGTAGGCCATCTCGTGGCGGGCCGCCGCCTCCGCGGCGAGGACGTCGAGGCCGACGCCGCCGAGCTGGGTGACGGTCCCGGTGAAGAACTCGTCGACGAGCTCCCGGGAGAGCCCGACGGCCTCGAAGACCTGCGCCCCTCGGTAGGACGCCACCGTCGAGATGCCCATCTTCGACATCACCTTGAGGACGCCCTTGCCGAGCGCCTTGATGAGGTTGGCGACCGCCTTCTCCTCGGTGACCTCGGTGATCATCCCGCTGCGGACCATGTCCTCGACGGTCTCCATCGCGAGGTACGGGTTGATCGCCGCGGCGCCGTAGCCGACGAGGAGCGCGACGTGGTGCACCTCGCGGACGTCGCCGGCCTCGACGATGAGCCCGACCTGGGTGCGGGTCTTCTCGCGGATGAGGTGGTGGTGCACCGCCGAGGTGAGCAGGAGCGACGGGATGGGGGCGTTGTCGCGGTCGGAGTCGCGGTCGGAGAGGACGATGAAGCGCGCGCCGCCGGCGATGGCCGCCGACACCTCGGCGAACACCTCGCGGAGCCGGGCCCGGAGCGCTGCCTCGCCGCCGCTGACGTCGTACGTGCCGCGGACGACGACGGTGGAGAATCCGGGCAGGTCGCCGTCGGCGTTGATGTGGACGATCTTCGCGAGCTCGTCGTTGTCGAGCACCGGGAACGGCAGGACCACCTGGCGGGCGTGCGCCGGGTTCGCGTCGAGCAGGTTGCCCTCGGGCCCGATCGAGCTGGCGAGGGAGGTGACGAGCTCCTCGCGGATGGCGTCGAGCGGCGGGTTGGTCACCTGGGCGAAGAGCTGGGTGAAGTAGTCGAAGACGAGCCGGGGCCGCTCGGAGAGCACGGCGATGGGGGTGTCGGTGCCCATCGACCCGAGGGCCTCGGCACCGGTGCGCGCCATCGGCGCGATGAGGACCCGCAGCTCCTCCTCGGTGTAGCCGAAGGTCCGCTGGCGGCGGGCGACCGAGGCCGCCGTGTGGATGATGTGCTCCCGCTCGGGCAGGTCGTCCAGGTGGATGAGGCCCGCGTGCAGCCACTCCTCGTACGGGTGCTCCCCGGCCAGGGAGGACTTGACCTCCTCGTCTCCGACGATGCGTCCGGCGGCGGTGTCGACGAGGAACATCCGGCCCGGCTGGAGGCGACCGCGGCGCACGACGTTCTCGGGCTCGAGGTCGAGGACCCCCGCCTCGGAGGCGAGGACGACGAGGCCGTCGTCGGTGACCCAGTACCGCCCCGGGCGCAGCCCGTTGCGGTCGAGGACCGCCCCGACGAGGGTGCCGTCGGTGAAGACGACGTTCGCGGGGCCGTCCCACGGCTCCATGAACGTCGAGTGGAACTCGTAGAAGGCACGGCGGGCCGGGTCCATCGACTCGTGGTTCTCCCAGGCCTCGGGGATCATCATGAGGACGGCGTGCGGGAGGGAGCGGCCGCCGAGGTGGATGAGCTCGAGGACCTCGTCGAACGAGGCCGAGTCGGACGCCTCCGGGGTGCAGATGGGGAAGAGCCGCGAGAGGTCGCCGGGCAGCACGCCCGAGCTCAGCTGGCTCTCCCGGGCATGCATCCAGTTGCGGTTGCCCTTGACGGTGTTGATCTCGCCGTTGTGGGCGATGAGCCGGTACGGGTGGGCGAGCGGCCAGCTCGGGAAGGTGTTCGTCGAGAACCGGGAGTGGACCAGGGCGAGCTCGGAGGTGAACCGCTCGTCGGACAGGTCGGGGAAGAACGGCTCGAGCTGGCCGGTCGTCAGCATCCCCTTGTAGACGACCGTGCGGGCCGACAGCGAGGGGAAGTAGACCTCGGCCTCGCGCTCGGCGCGCTTGCGCACGGCGAAGGTGACCCGGTCGAGCTCGATCCCCGCCAGCCCCGCGTCGGAGGTGACGAAGAGCTGGCGGAAGAAGGGCATCGTCTCGCGGGCGGCGCGCCCGACGAGGTCCGCCGCGACGGGGACGTCGCGCCAGGCGAGGACGCGCAGGCCCTCCTCGGCCGCGATCTGCTCGATCCGGGCCTCGGCGGCGGCCCGCTCGTCCGCGTCGGTGGGCAGGTAGGCCATCCCGGCGGCGTAGGCCCCCGCCACCGGCAGGTCGACGCCGAGCACGGCGCGGAAGAACGCGTCCGGGACCTGGGTGAGGATGCCCGCGCCGTCGCCGACGAGCGGGTCCGCGCCGGTGGCGCCGCGGTGGTCGAGGTTGCGCAGCGCGTCCAGGGCGTGGACGACGATGTCGTGCCCGGCGCTCCCCCTCATCGTCGCGACCATCGCGACGCCGCACGCGTCGTGCTCGTGCTCGCGGCGGTACAGGCCGACGTCAGCCGGATGGGCGGAGAAGCGGGCGACGGTCACGTCGGATCACCGTCCTCGTGGGTCGTCGGCCACCGGGGCGGCCGGGCACGGCAAGGTCAGACGCGGACGGCTCTGGCCACGTCCGGCCATGCTAGCCATGCCGCCCCGCGTCTTGCCATTCGAGCCGGGCTATCCCACATCCTGGGACTTGGCCGTGCTGGGCCGGGACTCCGCCGTCGGGGTCTCCGCGCCGTCGGCCGACGCCTCGGCACCGTCGGACGGCTCCTCCCCGGTCGGGTCCCCGCCGCCGCGGCGCCGGGCGCGGCGGCCGGTGTACCAGAAGATCCACAGGCCGAGGAGGAAGACGGCGATGCTCGTCCAGACGTTGAGCCGCTGCCCGAGGATGAGCTCGGCCTCGTCGGTGCGCATCTTCTCGACGATGACCCGCCCGATGGGGTAGCCGGCGACGTAGAGGCCGAGGAGCTGCCCGGGCGCGAGCCGGTGGCGGCGGTCCACGACGAGGAGGAGCGCCCCGAGGGCGACGAGGAAGAGCGACTCGTAGAGGAACGTCGGGTGGAAGATCCCGGCGACCACGGGGTGGCCCGCGGAGTCGGTGACGGCCCGGCCCGCGCCCTGGTCCCACTCGTAGACGCGCAGGCCCCACGGCAGGGTCGTCGGGCCTCCGTGCAGCTCGTTGTTGAACCAGTTGCCCCAGCGGCCGATCGCCTGGGCGAAGGCCACCCCCGGCGCCGCGGCGTCGGCGAAGTCGAGGAAGGAGATGCCGGCCCGCCGGCACCCGATCCACGCGCCGAGCGCGCCGAGGGCGATGGCGCCCCAG
>DASSQJ010000112.1:0-7496 GCA_035702545.1 Phycicoccus sp. | reverse complement strand
GCAGAGCCGGTCTCCAGCAGGCGCTTGAAGCCGTCCTCGTCGAGGACGGGGACGCCGAGCTGCTCGGCCTTGTCCGCCTTGGAGCCGGCGTTCTCTCCCACGACGACGTAGTCGGTGTTCTTCGAGACCGAGCCGGCGGCCTTGCCGCCGCGGGCGAGAATCGCCTCCTTCGTCTCGTCGCGGGAGAACCCCTCGAGGGAGCCGGTGACGACGACGGTCCGGCCGGCGAGGGTCTGCTCGACGCTCTCGTCGCGCTCGTCGACCATCCGGACGCCGTCGGCGGCCCACTGGTCGACGATCCGCAGGTGCCAGTCGTTGCCCTCGCCGTCGAACCACTCCCGGACCGAGTCGGCGATGACCGGGCCGACCCCCTCGACGGCGGCGAGCTCCTCCTTCGTCGCCCCGCGCACGGCCTCCATCGACCTGAAGTGCTGGGCGATCGCGCGCGCGGCAGTGGGGCCGACGTGCCGGATCGAGAGCGCCACGAGGACCCGCCACAGCGGCTGCGCCTTGGCCTTGTCGAGGTTGGCGACGAGGGTGGCGCCGTTGGCCGACAGGACGCGCCCGTCGACGACGTCGTCCTCGGGGTCGGTGCGCTTCGCGGCCCGCGTGTAGAGCGGCACGGTCGCGACGTCGGCGGCGGTGAGCGAGAAGAGCCTGGCCTCGCTGGGGCCGCCGAGGACGGGGTCGTCGAGGACCCCGGACTCCAGGAGCGCGATCGAGCCCTCCCAGCCGAGCGCCTCGATGTCGAAGGCCCCCCTCGAGGCGAGCCCGAAGAGCCGCTCGCGCAGCTGGCTCGGGCAGGAGCGGGCGTTCGGGCAGCGGATGTCCTTGTCGCCCTCCTTCTCGTACGCGAGCTCGGTGCCGCAGCTCGGGCAGTGGGTGGGCATGACGAACTCGCGCTCGGTGCCGTCGCGCAGGGCCACGACCGGGCCGAGGATCTCGGGGATGACGTCGCCTGCCTTGCGCAGCACGACGGTGTCGCCGATGAGCACGCCCTTGCGCCGCACCTCGTGGGCGTTGTGGAGGGTCGCCATCGAGACGGTGGACCCGGCGACCGTGACCGGCTCCATCACCCCGAACGGGGTGACCCGCCCGGTGCGCCCGACGTTGACCTGGATGTCGAGGAGCCGGGTGTTGACCTCCTCGGGCGGGTACTTGAACGCGATCGCCCAGCGCGGCGCCCGGCTCGTCGAGCCGAGCTGGCGCTGCACGGCCACCTCGTCGACCTTGACGACGACGCCGTCGATCTCGTGCTCGACGCTGTGCCGCCGCTCGCCGTAGCCCTCGATGAACTCCTGCACCTGCCCGACGGTGTCGAGGACCCGGTAATGGGTGCTCACCGGCAGCCCCCACGAGCGCAGCAGGTCGTACGACCGGCTCTGGGTCGTGACGTCGAACCCGCGGCGGGCCCCGATGCCGTGGACGAGCATCCGCAGCGGCCGGGTGGCGGTGACCCGTGGGTCCTTCTGGCGCAGCGAGCCGGCAGCGGCGTTGCGGGGGTTGGCGAACGGGGCCTTCCCGGCCTCGACGAGGGAGGCGTTGAGGTCGCCGAAGGCCTCGAGGGGGAAGAAGACCTCGCCGCGGACCTCGACGAGCCCGGGGACGTCGTCGCCGTGCAGCTCGGCGGGGACCCCCTCGATGGT
The DNA here is from genome assembly GCA_035702545.1 of Phycicoccus sp. Classification (GTDB taxonomy): domain Bacteria; phylum Actinomycetota; class Actinomycetes; order Actinomycetales; family Dermatophilaceae; genus DASSQJ01. Next base: position 5,850 of record DASSQJ010000112.1, on the reverse strand, counting down.
GCGGACGTTCAGGGTGACGTCCTCGCCGGTCCGGCCGTCGCCACGGGTGAGCGCCCGGGTCAGCCGTCCGCCCTCGTAGAGCAGGTTCACCGCGAGCCCGTCGATCTTCAGCTCGCAGAGGTAGTGCACGTCGGCGCCGCCGGCGTCGCGCTCGACCCGGGCCGCCCACGCGAGCAGCTCCTCGGCGGAGAAGGCGTTGTCGAGGCTGAGCATCCGCTCGAGGTGGTCGACGGCCTGGAAGTCGGTGGAGAACACCGCACCCCCGACCTGCTGGGTCGGGCTGTCCGGGGTCCGCAGGCCCGGGTGCGCCTCCTCGATGGCGACGAGCCGCCGGACGAGTCTGTCGTACTCGCCGTCGCTGATCGTGGGGGCGTCCTTGACGTGGTAGGCGAACTGGTGCCCTCTGACCTCCTCGGCGAGGGCCTCCCACTCGTGGCGGACGTCGTCGGGCACGACGTCGGCGGGCTCCAGCGCGGCGGGGTCGGTCGGCGTGTCGCTCACCCGCCCATCCTGCCCGAGACCTCGGACACGGAGAGGAGTCCGCGGGAGGGGAACGCGCGTAGGTTGTCGGTCCAGCGGCGACCGCCGCCCTGACCGGCCGCCGACCCGGCCGAGGGAGGAGCGCCATGCGCAGCCGGCTCGCCTCGCTCGTGCTCCGCCTCTCCGGGTGGACGGCCGTGGGCGAGGTCCCCCGGACCGGCATCCTCGTCGGTGCCCCGCACACGTCCAACTGGGACTTCGTCATGATGCTGCTCGTCATGTGGCGCGGCGGGGTCACCCCCCGGGTCCTCGTCAAGAAGGAGCTCTTCCGCGGGCCGCTCGGCTGGCTCCTCCACCGGCTCGGCGGCATCCCGATCGACCGCGACGACCCGGGCGGCGTGGTGCGCGAGCTCGTCCGCGAGGCACGCAGCGGCGAGCCGTTCCTCCTCATCCTCGCGGCCGAGGGCACCCGGGAACGGGGCGAGTACTGGAAGTCCGGGTTCTGGCGGATCGCGCGGACGACGAAGCTGCCGATCTCGCTCGCCTTCATCGACGGGCCCAGCCGGACCGCGGGGTTCGGCCCGACGATCACCGCCACGCCGGACGTCGTCGCCGACATGGACGTGGTCCGTGCGTTCTACCGGGACAAGCGCGGCATCCATCCGGAGCGCCGGACCGAGCCGCGGCTGCGCGAGGAGGACCGCGCCGGTCCGGCCGGCGGCTGACCCGATCGGGTTCTGGCGCGGGGCGCGCCGCGTCGGTCAGGATGGGGTGCCCGTCACCGCCGTCGGACGAGGAGCGCCATGACCGACCAAGCGCCCAGCCCGCCGCCGGCGATCCCCGCGTACCCCGAGGCGGCCAAGGACCCGTACGTCGAGCGCGCGGACCGGTGGCGAGTCGTCGGCATCGTCCTCGACGCCCTCTGGGTCGTCCTGCTCGTCGTCGTCATCCGGTTCTGGGTGCGGGTCACGTGGGACCCGGTCGCCACGGACGAGGTCAGCGGGTTCGTCAAGGTCCTCCTCGCCCCGGCCGCCCTCGTCAGCGCGATCCTCGTCGGGTGGACGCTGGCCTCGGCGTGGCGGCTCTACCGACGACGCCGCTCGGGGTGGGACGCCCCGGTGGTGCTCGGCGCACTGGCCCTCGCCGTCGCCGCCTACTCCTTCGTCCCCTCGACGACGATCGTGCCGGAGCTGGCGTGGCTCGTGGTCCTCGGCCTCGGGTCGGTCCTCGCGGGGATCCTCGGCGAGCGCGCCTGGCGTCGCGTCGCCTGAGGCGACCGGCGCACCTGCGGGCGGCCGACGACCCATGCCGCCGCGAGGACGACGGCGAAGCCGACGAGCTGGGCCGGGCCGAGGTGCTCCCCGAGGACGAGGACGCCCAGGAGCACCGAGACCACCGGGATGAGGTAGGTGATCGTCGACCCGACGACGGGTCCGGCGCCGCGGACGACGTCGAACTGGAGCGTGTAGGCGAACCCGGTCCCGACGACGCCGAGGACGAGGACGAGGAGCAGCGGCAGCCACGGGTGGACCCCGGCGGCCGCGGCGTCGTACGCCCAGACGGCCGAGAGCCCGTCCGGCTGGAACCAGCCCCAGACGAGGACGAGCGGCACCATGAGGACGAGCCCGGCGAGCAGGGTGGCGGCCGGCTGCGAGAGGCCACCGAGGTCCGCGGCGGCGAGGAACCGGCGGTTGTACGTCCAGCCGACGCCGTAGCACGCGCCACCACCGAGGGCCATGGCGAATCCGGCGAGGTCGGGGCGGTCGGTCGCAGCCCACGGCTGCATGATCGTCACGACCCCGGCGAACCCGATGGCGATGGCGGCGAGCCGTCGCCCGGTCGCCCGCTCCCCCGGCAGGATCACGAGGACCGCGAGGACGGTCGCGATGGGCGTCGTCGCGTTGCCGATCCCCGCGAGGGCCGAGCTGATCCGCGTCTCGGAGAGGGCGAAGAGGGTGAACGGGAGGGTCGCGAGGAGGAAGCCGGTGACGAGGAGGTGCCCCCACACGCGCCGGTCGACGGGCAGCCGCCCTCCCCGGGCGTGGAGGAGCACGGTGATGACGAGGGCGCCGGTGAGGATGCGCAGCGCCGCGATCTGCACCGGGTGGAGGGACTCGAGCCCGACCTTCATGAGGAGGAAGCTCGACCCCCAGATGAGGACGAGGGCGACGTACTTGACCTGCCACGGCACGCGGGGCTGCTGGGTCACGGCTGGACCTCCTCGGTGAGCCGGCGCGCGGTGTCGAGCGCCGCCCGTTGAACGCGGCGGGCCCCCTCGGGTGTGAGCCCGGCGAGCCCGCAGGCCGGGGTGACGACGACGTCGACGAGGGCGGCCGCCGCGAGCCCGGCGCGCTCGAGCCCGTCGAGGAGGGTCGCCCGCGCCGTCGCCTCGGAGGTCGAGCCGTCCGTGGCGAGGACCCCGGCGTGGATACCGGTGCCCGCCTCGAGCGTCGCGGCCACCGACTCCCACCGCGCCGGGGAGGCGGCCGTGAGGTCGAGGGAGAGGGCCGAGGCGCCCGTGGAGCGCAGCAGGGGCAGCGGGGCCCGCGGGTGGCACGAGTGGATGACCGTGGCGCCGTCGTGGGCGGCGAGGACGTCGCGCAGCCCGGCGGCGACGACCTGGGGGTCGACGGCCCGGACCCGCCCGTAGCCCGAGCTGGTGGGGAGGTCGCCCTCGAGCACCGCCGGTAGCGAGGGCTCGTCGAGCTGCAGGACCACCTCCGCCCCCGGGACGAGCCGGCGGACGTCGGCGACGTGGGCGGCGAGGCCCTCGGCGAGCGAGGCGACGAGGTCGGCGGTGGCGCCGGTGTCGCTGACGACGCGCTCGCCGCGGGTGAGCTGGAGGGTCGCGGCGAGGGTCCACGGACCGCACGCCTGCACCTGGAGCGGCCCGTGGTGGCCCCCGTAGGCCTCGGCGAGCTCGTCGAGGTCCTCCCGGAGCAGTGCGAGGGTGCGGGCGAGGTCGCGGCCGGGCCGGTCGACGATCCGCCACCCGCTCGGCTGCAGGTCCACCGGCAGGTCGACGAGGAGCCCGGCCGCGCGTCCGACGAGGTCCGCTCCGGGCCCGCGCGCCGGCGTCTCCGGGAGGTACGGCAGGCCGAGGCCCTCCTCCTCGAGGAGCAGGTCACGAACGGTCCGGACCGCCTCCCGCGCCGAGGTCCCGGGCCAGGACCCGACACCGCCGGCCCGGACGAGCGTGGCGACGGTCCCTCCGCCCGTCACCGGGACCACCGGTCGAGGAGCGCGGTGACGGAGGCGGGCACCTCGGTGCCGGCCTCGTCGGTCCACGGCGCGGGGTGGGGCACGTCGGCGACCGTCCGGAACGGGACGACCCCGCACCACGCGTCGGTCTCCTCCTCGGGAGGCGTCGGGCCGCCGTCGCGGACCTTGAGCAGCCACTGGCCGTCGGTGATCGGCAGGGCCATCGCGAGGGTGGCCGCCTGCTCGCGACGGGTCATCGGCGGCACCTCGCGCGTGCGCCCGGGCAGGAGCCGGTCCGAGAGGGCCTCGAGGGCGTGGGTGCGCTCCCCCTCGGACAGCGTCGTGAGCCGGCCGTGGACGACCGCCGAGCGGTAGTTCGCCGAGGACTCGAAGGTCGTGTGCGCGACGACGAGGCCGTCGACCGAGAAGACGGTGAGGGCCGCCGGCGCCCCGGCGGCGACCTGCCGCAGCGCGCCGGCGCCGGTCGAGCCGTGGAGCAGGATGCGGTCACCGTCGCGGGCGAAGAGCATCGGGACGACCCACGGGCGTCCGTCGACGACCGTGGAGAGCGTCCCGGCGAGGACCTCGTCGAGGAGGGCGTCGAGCTCGGCCCGCTCGGAGCAGCCGCGCTCCGCGTGGCGCCCGAGCGCCTCGGACGCGTGCGACCGACCCGCGTAGCCCGGTCCGGGGCAGGGCCCGGTGGGCGCCACCCGCTCGGTGGACGCCGGATGGGTGCGCAGCGCCTCGCCGACGCGCGGCGGCCGGGGCATGAGGGCGCCCCCGCACGTGGGGCAGGTCCGCTCGAGGTGCTCGGCGCAGCCGGCGCAGAACGTGCACTCGAACGAGCAGATGACCGCACCGACCGCGTCGGCGGGCAGGTCCGCCGCGCAGCACTCGCACGTGGGTCGCATCGCCAGGCTCACCGGTCCATCATCCTCCCCCACTGGTCCATCGCAGAGAACCACTATTCGCACGGTGCCGAGGACCAGTATGGTCCTGACATGGCCCGCTCCGCACCGCCGGTCGAGCTCCACCTCACGCTCGACGACACGGGCGCGCCCCTGCGCCACCGGGTCGCCGACGCCGTCGTCGCGGCACTGCGGTCCGGCCGGCTCCGGCCCGGGGACCTGCTCCCGAGCACCCGGGCCCTGTCGACCACGCTGGGGGTCTCCCGAGGACCGGTCGTCGCCGCGTACGACGAGCTCGTCGCCGCCGGCTTCGTCGTCAGCCGCGCGGGGTCCGGGTCCAGGGTCGCTCCGGGCGCGGACGCCGCGGCCCGCGAGGGGGCGGCCACCCACGTCGTGGACTGCGACCGCTACGCCGGGGTCCCACCGTCCTCGCGGCGTGCAGGGCCCCGCTTCGACCTGCGCCCGGGGCGTCCGGACACCTCGCTCGTCGACCCGTCGGCGTGGCGGCGGGCCTGGCGGTCGGTCGGCGCGCAGGCCCCCGGTAACGACGCCGGTGAGCCGCCGCGGCACGCTCGCCTGCGCTCGGCCCTCGCCGACCACCTGCGCCGCGGCCGCGGGGTGGCGGTCGAGCCCGACGACCTCGTCATCGTGCCGGGGGTCGGCGGGTCGCTGCGCGCCCTCCCCGAGGCCTTCGGGCTCATCGGAGCCACCGTGGCCCTCGAGGACCCCGGGTACGTCGAGGCGTGGACCGCGTTCGCCGCGGAGGGAGTGCGGACCGTGGCGGTCCCGGTCGACGAGGACGGCCTCGACCCCTCGACCATCCCGGACGGCGTCGCCGCCGTCTACGTCACCCCCTCCCACCAGTACCCGCTCGGGGCGCGGATGCCGGTGACGCGCCGGGCCGCGCTGCTCGACTGGGCCCGCGACACCGGCGGCCTCGTGTTCGAGGACGACTACGACGGCGAGTTCCGCTACGACGTCTCGCCCCTCCCGGCCCTGCGCTCCCTGCCCGGCGCCGCCGACCACGTCGTCTACGTGGGGACCGCCTCGAAGATCCTCGCCCCGTCGCTGCGGGTCGCCTGGGTGGCGCCGCCGCGCCGGTTCCGGCAGGCGCTGCGCGTCGCCGTCGCGTCCCGCGGCCTCGTCGTCAACGAGCAGACCGGGCTCGCGCTCGCCGAGTTCGTCGGGTCCGGGGCGCTGACGGCGCACCACGCGCGGGTGAGCCGCACGTACGCCGCCCGGCGCGCGGCCCTCGTCGCCG
>DASSQJ010000111.1:0-6183 GCA_035702545.1 Phycicoccus sp. | reverse complement strand
GCCCCGGCATCCTCAGCCGTGCACCTCGGCGACCGCCGCGACGAGGGCTGACGTCAGGGTCTCGAGGTCCGCGTCCGTCGTCACGTAGGGCGGCATCGTGTAGACGAGGTCCCGGAACGGACGGACCCACACCCCGCGGCGGAGCGCCGCGTCGGTGACCTCGCGGACGCGGACCGGATCGCGCAGCTGGAGGACTCCGACCGCCCCGAGGACGCGGACCTCGGCGACGGAGGTGAGCTCGTCGGCGGCGCGGAGGCCCCGGTGGAGCGCACCCTCGACCCGGGCGACGTCGCCGGCGGTGTCGCGGGACGCGAGGAGGTCGAGGTTCGCGGACGCGATGGCGCACGCGAGCGGGTTGCCCATGAACGTCGGCCCGTGCATGAGCGCGCCGGCCTGCCCGCCGCTGACCCCCTCGGCGACGGCGGGCGTGCAGAGCACCGCGGACTGGGTGAGGTAGCCGCCGGTCAGGGCCTTGCCGACGCAGAGGATGTCAGGGGGCGAGGTGGCCCTGTCCCCGGCCCACATCGGTCCGGTGCGGTGGACGCCGGTCGCGATCTCGTCGTGGATGACGAGCGCCCCCGCCTCGCGGGCGAGCTCGTGGAGGGCGCCGAGCGCGTACGGCGACCACACGTGCATCCCACCGGCGCCTTGGAGGACCGGCTCGACGATGACAGCGGCGATGTCGGATGCGTTGCGCGAGAACAGGTCCCGGGTCTGCCGCTCCCAGGCGTCGAGCTCCGGGTGGCCCGGGCCGAGGTCGAGGCCCCCGGGCGGCCGCGGCGCGAAGAGGTGCTCCGGGAGGACGCCGCGGAAGAGCGAGTGCATCCCGCTGACCGGGTCGGTGACCGACATCGGCGAGAAGGTGTCGCCGTGGTAGCCGCCCCGGATCGTGAAGAACCGGGTCCGCCTGTGCCCCGAGCCGAGGTGCCACTGGAGCGCCATCTTCATCGCGACCTCGACCGCGACGGACCCGGAGTCGGCGAGGAAGACGTGCTCGAGCCCGTCGGGCGCCACGTCGACGAGCCGGCGGGCGAGGCCGACCGCCGGCTCGTGGGTGAGCCCGCCGAACATGACGTGCGCCATCGTGTCGAGCTGCGCGCGGGCGGCGGCATCCAGCTCGGGCACGCGGTAGCCGTGGATGGCGCACCACCAGGAGCTCATCGCGTCGATGACCTCGCGCCGGGTGCCGTCGTGGTCACGCAGGCGCAGCCGGACGCCGTCGGCGGACTCGACGAGGTACGGGTCCTGGGGCGTCAGGGCCGAGGAGTACGGGTGCCAGACGTGCGCGCGGTCGTACGCGAGGAGGCGCTCGGGGTCGGCCTCGGGCGGCGGGGCGGTGGTCATCGCGCCCCATCATGCCCAGTGCGTCGGCGCGCGCGGGTCGCGCTCTCGCCGTCGGAGGGGCGGCCGGGCCGGGTCGGGTCAGGCCGCGCGGGTGGCGTCGGCCTGTTCGGTGAGCCGGCCGACGAGCCGCGCCACGGCCTCGTCGAGGGCGGTGTCGGAGAGCCGGCCGCCGGCGAAGGCGTCGAGGGCGGTGCCGACGCCGACCGTGTCGGGCGCGACCTCGGCCCCCGCGACCCGGAGGATCCGGACGGCGTCCTCCCGGGCCCAGCGGGCGGCGCGCGGCGCCCCGGACGCGGCGAGGACGGCGGCGGGCTTGCCGGCGAGAACGGCCTCGCCGCGCGGCCGGGAGGCCCAGTCGATGGCGTTCTTGACGGCGCTGGGCAGGGAGCCGTTGTACTCCGGCGTGACGACGAGGACCGCGCCGGCCGCCTCGACCGCCGCCCGCAGCCGGGCCGCCGCGGGCGGGAGCGGCGTGACGTCGAGGTCGGGGGAGTAGTGGGGCAGCTCGGCGAGCCCGTCGAAGATCGTGGCCTCGTCACCGCTCGCGAGGTGGGCCAGGGCGGCGTCGGCGAGGCGACGGTTGAGCGAGCCGGTCCGCAGGCTGCCGACGAGGACGAGGACGTTCACGTGAGACTCCCGGTGGTGGGTGCAGGGGGTGGCGGGTGCCGACCGGATAGTTGAACGATCAACCAGTCTGTGGAATTCCGGCGCCCCGCGATGCGCGGCCCGCCCGCTGGTTCGAGGTGATCGCGCGTGGGTTTCCGCGCGTCCCCACATCGACCGGTCGGCCCGCCCAGCGGTTCGAGGTGACCGCGCGTGGGTTTCCCCGCATCCGCACCTCGACCGGTCGGAGAGGCACCCGCGGGCTCAGGACCAGGTGGGCTGCTCGATGGCGCCGTGGGCGACGCACGTCGCCGTCCATGCTCCTGGGGTCACCTGCACCTTCATCCGGCGCCGGCAGTGCGCGCACCACCGGGGTGGCTCGAGCTCGGCGCGCCGCTCGCACCGCGCGTGGTCGCCTCCGGCCAGTGCCTCCCCGCACTGGCCGCACCAGCGCGCCGGGTCCCCGGGGCCACCGACGGGCTCCCGTGCCCCGCCGTCCGGGGCGGGATCGGCCGGGGTGGAGGGGGTCACGAACGGCTCCGGCACCACAGGCGGGTCAGAGGGTCTCGTTGAGGGCCCTGATCGGCATCTCGAGCTCCTCGAGGAGGGCGAGGTCCTCCTTCGGGTCCCGCCCGAGCGTCGTCAGGTAGTTTCCGACGATGACCGCGTTGATCCCACCGAGCAGCCCGTCCCGGGTGCCGAGGTCCCCGAGGGTGAGCTCGCGGCCGCCCGCGTACCGCAGGATGGTCCGGGGCAGCGCGAGCCGGAACGCCGCGATCGTCCGCAACGCGTCGGCGGCCGCCATCGGCTCGAGGTCGCCGAACGGGGTCCCCGGCCGCGGGTTGAGGAAGTTGAGCGGCACCTCGTGCGGCGCGAGCTCCGCGAGCTGGGCGGCGAGCTCGGCCCGCTGCTCGAGCGTCTCACCCATCCCGACGAGGCCGCCGCAGCACAGCTCCATCCCCGACTCCTTGACGAGCAGGCAGGTCTCCCACCGCTCCTCGAAGCTGTGCGTCGTCACGACGTGGGGGAAGTAGGACCGGCCGGCCTCGAGGTTGTGGTTGTACCGGTGCACCCCCATGTCGACGAGGTCTTCCACCTGCTCGCGGGTCAGCATCCCGAGCGAGGCGGCGACGTTGATGTCGACCGCCGCCCGGATGGCCGCCACCCCTTCGCGCAGCTGCGCCATGAGCCGGTCGTCGGGACCGCGGACCGCGGCGACGACGCAGAACTCGGACGCCCCGGTGGCCGCCGTCTGCTCGGCGGCCCGGACGAGCTCGGGGATGTTGAGCCACACCGAGCGCACCGGCGACGTGAACTGGCCGGACTGGCTGCAGAAGTGGCAGTCCTCGGGGCAGCCCCCGGTCTTGAGCGAGACGATGCCCTCGACCTCGACGCTCGGGCCCTGGTAGCGCATCCGCACCTCGTGGGCGAGGGCGAGCAGGTCCTCGAGCCGGTCGTCCCCGGTCCGCAGCACCTCGAGGACCTGGTCCTGCCGCAACGGCACACCGCGCTCGAGCACCTGCTCGCGCGCGAGGTCGAGGATGTCGGTGCCGGTCGCCTGGGCGGTCATGCGCCCGATTCTTGCGCATGGCCGCCACCCGGCGAGCGCGCCGTCTCAGCCGTCGAGGTGCCGGCGGAGCACCGCCGCCTCGGTGCGCAGCCGGGCCGCCTCGTCGGGCCGGGCCACCTCGTCGAGGTGGTCGGCCGCGGCGAGCCGCGAGGCCACCTCGCCCTCGACGACCTCGCGGACCTCGACCTCGGACAGCTCGCGGCGCGGCGCGTCCGCCGCGCCGTGGCCGACCCGGGCGTGCTCGACGGCACCGGCGGCCGGGACCGTGTCGACGGGGACGGCCTCGGCGTTGCCGATCGCTGCGATGGCCGAACGCAGCGCCGACACCGCCGCCGCGTCACGGGCGCGCATCGCCGGGTGCAGCGCCGATGCGAGGCGCGCGCGCAGGTCGGCGCTCACGTCCACGCCGCCGCGAGGAGCACGACGGGGACGAGGCACGCGAGGACGGCGTACACGTAGGCGACCGCGGCAAGGGTGCGGTGCGGGCCCGCGGCGAGGAGCTGCATCCTCACGGGGGCGGTGGTGCCGGCGCCCAGGGCCGCCTCGGGGGCCTTGCTCCCGGCGATGGCGAGCAGGGCCCGGGCCGTGGCAACCTCGCCGCTGCGGCGCACCGCCGCCCGGTCGGCCAGCGCCTCGACGAGCAGGGCCACCTCGGCGAGCGCCTTCTCGGTGCGGAGCGAGGCGGGCACCGACCGGTGGGCCACGGTGAAGAACTCGAGGAGCAGGTCGTGGCGCGCCCGCAGGTGGGCGTCCTCGTGGGCGACGACGGCGTCCAGCTGGTCGGGGGGCAGCGCGTCGAGCACCCCCTGCGAGAGGACGACCCGCGCCCGCCGGCCGGGGATGCAGTACGCGGTGGGGGTGGGGTGCTGGAGGACCCGGACGCGGTCGCGGTCGTGCTGGGCGATGATGTCGACGAGGTCGCGGTGGTCGGCGCGGGCGGCGCGCAACCGGGTCCCCACCCGGTGCCCGGACACGAGCAGCCGCACGATGACCGCCCCGCTCGCGACCCCAGCGAGGAGGGCGAGCCAGCCGGCGTATCGGCCGGGGTGGTCCCCGCCGAGGACGAGGGGGATGGCCGCCGGGCCGGTCGCGAGGGCGGCGACGATGCCGCCGACGGTGACCGCCTGCCAGGCGACGAGCGCGGCCCGGGGGGCCCGCCGCCACCGGGGCTGGCGCGCCATCAGGGCGGGCGCCACCCACACGAGGGCGACCGCGACGACGGCCAGGGCGAGCGGGATCACGGCGTCCATGGTGGCAGGCCGCACCGGCGCGTGGCACCGGCCCCCACGGCAACCTCCGCGGGGGCCCCTCGCCGGCGGGCCTACCTCAGCGGCGCAGACCCCGGCGTCGACGCGGCGCCGGCGCCTCTTCGGCGGCCGTGTTCCGGCCCTCGATCTCGGCGAGGGCGGCCTTGATGTCGGCGAGCTCGGCCGAGCTGGCGCCGTCGAGGAAGTGCAGGAGCGCGGCCCGGCGGTCGGTGACGTCCATGTCGTCGAGGGTGCGCCGCATCGTCTGCGCGGTGAGCGCCTCGCGGGTGCCGGCCGGGAGGTAGCGCCACGCGCGGCCGTCCCGCTCGCGGGTCACGAGGCCCTTCTTCGCAAGGCGGTCGAGCACCGTCATCACGGTCGTGTAGGCGAGCTCGCGCTCGCCCTCGAGGCTCTCGTGGACCTCGCGGACCGTGACGCCGGCGAAGCCGGGGCCTCCGGCGGTGGCGGCGTCCCAGAGGCGCTCCATGACGAGCCGTTCCAGGTCACCGAGGCGGGGGGTGGATGTCGAGACCGGCATGGCTACTCCTTGGGTTGGGCGGACGGCGGTGGGGCCGTGAGGTTCAGGACGGCGTCGAAGCGCTCGAGCGCCTCGGGCCGGTGGCTCACCAGGACCACGGTGCGGTCGCCGGTGGCGTCGAGGACGTCGTCGAGGACGGCGGTGGCCGTGGCGTGGTCGAGGTGCGCGGTGGGTTCGTCGAGGAGGACGACGGGCCGCTCGGCGAGGACGGCGCGGGCCACCCCGAGGCGGGCGCGCTCGCCGCCGGACACGCCGCGGCCCCCGGTGCCGAGCCGGGTGTCGAGGCCGTCGGGGAGGTATGCGGCCCAGTGGCCCAGGCCCGCCCGCACGAGGGCCACCTCGAGCGCGGCGTCGTCCGCCTCCGGGCGGGCGAGGCGGAGGTTCTCGCGGAGCGTCGTCGCGAAGACGTGCGGCTCGTCGTCGACGACGGCGACGTGGCGGCGGACGTCGGGGACGGCGAGGTCGCGGACGTCGGTGCCGTCGACGGTGTGCCGGCCGCTCGTCGGGTCGAGCGCGCGGGCGAGGACCGCGAGCAGGGTGCTCTTGCCTGACCCGTTGGGCCCGACGACGGCCACGTGTCGCCCGGGCTCGAGGCGCAGGTCGGTGGCGGCGAGCTGGGGGGTGGTCCCCGTCCACGAGGCGGTGACCGCGTCGAGGACGACGACCGGTCCGGGCTCCCCGGCGCCGGGGGCGCGCTCGTGCGACACCGGCGTCACGGGGGTCACCGGTGTCGCCGGGTCGTGGACGGCCGGCTCCTGGTCGAGCAGGGCGGCGAGACGGGCGCTGCTGCCCTGGGCCCGGGCGAGCGCCCGCATCGTGTCGACGAGGGGGGCCAGGGCGTCGCCCACCGCGACCGGAACGACGACGAGGAGGGCCGCGAC
>DASSQJ010000110.1:0-3031 GCA_035702545.1 Phycicoccus sp. | reverse complement strand
CCACCGGGCGCTCGGCCGGCCCTCGGCCCTCGTCCTCCCGCCGGGCCGGGACGGGCCGTGGCTCGAGGCCCGACTGGGGCACCGTGCCGTCGGGGTCGTCTACGCCCCGGGGCGCGAGCTGGCGAACTACGTGCCGACCGTCATGGGGGCCCGATACGACGTGCTCCTCTGGTTCGAGGAGACCCGCGCCCTGCGCCCGCTCCACCACGAGCAGCGGCCGGTCGAGCCCGAGTACGAGACCGAGCCCACGGGGTTCTGAGCCCGGGCCGGCACCCGGACGCGGGTCGACCGAGGTGTCAGTCCTCGTCCTCGTCGAGCTTGATGGAGCTCGTCTGCTGGACCTGGGTGAGGAACTCGTAGTTGTTCCGGGTCTTCTTGAGCCGGTCGAGGAGCAGCTCGATCGAGGCCTGCGGGTCGAGCGCGGCGAGCACCCGGCGCAGCTTCCACATGATCTTCAGCTCCTCGGGCGCGAGGAGGATCTCCTCCCGGCGGGTGCCCGAGTTGTTGACGTCGACCGCGGGGAAGATCCGGCGGTTGGCCAGCCCCCGGTCGAGCTTGAGCTCCATGTTCCCGGTGCCCTTGAACTCCTCGAAGATGACCTCGTCCATCCGGGACCCGGTCTCGACGAGCGCGGTCGCGAGGATGGTGAGCGAGCCACCGTTCTCGATGTTGCGCGCGGCCCCGAAGAACTTCTTGGGCGGGTAGAGCGCGGCGGAGTCGACGCCACCGGAGAGGATGCGCCCGCTCGCCGGTGCGGCGAGGTTGTAGGCACGGCCCAGCTTGGTGAGCGAGTCGAGCAGCACGACGACGTCGTGCCCCATCTCGACGAGGCGCTTGGCCCGCTCGATGGACAGCTCGGCGACCGTCGTGTGGTCGTCGGCGGGGCGGTCGAAGGTCGAGGAGATGACCTCGCCCTTGACGGCCCGCTGCATGTCGGTGACCTCCTCGGGCCGCTCGTCGACGAGCACGACCATGAGGTGGACCTCGGGGTTGTTCGTCGTGATCGCGTTCGCGATGGCCTGCATCACCATCGTCTTGCCGGCCTTGGCCGGGGCGACGATGAGGCCGCGCTGGCCCTTGCCGATCGGCGCGACGAGGTCGATGATCCGCGTCGTCACGATGTTCTGCTCGGTCTCCAGGCGCAGCCGCTGCTGGGGGTAGAGCGGCGTCAGCTTGGTGAACTCGGGACGACGGCGGGCCTCGTCCGGGCTCATCCCGTTGACCGTCTCGAGCCGCGCGAGCGGGGTGTACTTCTGCCGGTTGTTCCGCGAGCCCACGGTCTGCTGCTGCGGCTCCTCGCCCTCACGGGGGGCCTTGATCGAGCCGGTGACGGCGTCGCCCTTGCGCAGGCCGTGCCGCTTGACGATCGTCATCGGGACGTAGATGTCGCTGCTTCCCGGCAGGTAGCCGGTCGTGCGGACGAACGCGTAGTTGTCGAGGATGTCGAGGATGCCGGCCACCGGCACGAGGACGTCGTCCTCGTGGATCTGCTGCTCACCCTCGGCCTGCTGGGGCGCCCCCTCGGGCAGGCCCTGGCGGCCCCGCTTGTCGCGGTTGCGCCCGCGGTTGCGACGGCGCCGGCCGCGGCCGCCGCCGTCCTCGTCGTCGTGGTACTGCTGACCGCCGCCCTGCGGGCCGCGGTTCTGGCCGCCCTGCTGGTCGCGGCCCTGCTGGTCGCGGTTCTGGCCACCGCCCTGCTGCTGCTCGCGGTTCTGGCCGCCCTGCTGCTGCTCGCGGTTCTGGCCGCCCTGCTGCTGGTCGCGGTTCTGGGCGCCCTGCTGCTGGTCGCGGCCCCGGTCGCGCCCCTGCTGGTCACGCTCGCCGCGGTGCTGCTCACGGCCGCGGTCGCGGTCCTGCACCTCACGACCCTCGTGGTCGCGCGGCTGACGGTCCTCGCCGCGCTCGTCACGCTCACGGCGGCGCTCGCGCTGTTCGGGCTGTTCGGGCTGGTCGGCCCGGTCGGTGCCCTCGCGGCGCTCGTCGCGCACCGAGGGGCGGGTGGGCTCGTCGCGGTGTTCACGGCGAGGCTCGGCGGTGCTCGCCGGGCCGCTCTCGCCGTTCTGGCGGGCCTTGATGGCGGCGACGAGGTCGCCCTTGCGCATCTTGGCCGTGCCGCTGATGCCCATGCTCGAGGCGAGGCCCTGGAGCTCGGCGAGCCGCATCGCGGAGAGTGCTCCGGAGCGGCGCGGGCTGCTGCCCGACGACGCCGTCGCCTCGAGTGTGGTGGTGTCTGTCACGAAGGATCCTTCCCCTCGTTCGTGGTCCGGCCCGATGGTGCCGGTGACTGGGAGAGAGCCACGCCGGACCCGCAGCCGCAGACGGCTGGGACTCATGCCCGGTGCGTGGGAGGCGTTCCGCCGCAGGCATCGGGTGAACCACCCGGCATCGGCTGCGGAAGCGTGTCCAGAGTACCACCCGCCCGGCGGCCGACGTTGCGAACCGCCGGAGAGCAGTCAGCCGGTCGCGAGCACCCGGACGGCCGCTCCCCGCTCCGGGATGCCCGGGGTGAGCACCCGCCACCCGTGCGGCGCGTGGGCGCGCACCTCCTCCACCCGGGAGCGGAGGGCGAGGACGAGGACCGACGGGCCGGCTCCCGAGATGGCGGCCGCGTGGCCCTCGGCGCGCAGGGCGTCCACGAGGGCCATCGAGCCGGGGTAGGAGGACCGGCGCGCCTCCTGGTGGAGCCAGTCGCGGGTGGCGGCGAGGAGGTGCTCCGGGGCGGACGCGAGGGCGTGGGCGAGCAGCGCGGCGCGGGCCGAGTTCGCGGCGGCGTCGGCGAGGCGGACCTGCTGCGGGAGGACCGAACGGGCCCGGGCGGTCGACAGCTGGGTGTCGGGCGCGAGGACGACGGGCTCGACGTCGGGATGGACCGGGAGCCGGACCGTCGTCGTCGCGTCGAGGTCGCCGTCGGACCACGAGAGCGTGACGCCGCCGTGGACGCTCGCCGTCGCGTTGTCGGGGTGGCCCTCGAGCCGGGCGGCGAGGCGACCGGCGAAGCCGAGGTCGGGAGCGGTGGGGTCGACGGCGTCCC